>JAQTLG010000083.1 GCA_028715025.1 Dehalococcoidia bacterium
ATCTCCAGCCTTAGAATTTGCAAAATTCTTTATATTATTATAATGTTATAATAATAATTTGTAAATAGCCTGCCGGGCTTATAATTGTTATAACAATTGCCCGGCCAATTCCTGTATAATGTTGAAGTAATGATATGATAATACCAATTAAGGAAGAGGGATGTTAACAAGAGAAAAAGGGGTACCTCTGTATTATCAACTCGATACCATACTGAGAAAAAAAATATTGTCCGGTGAGATAGCAGCCGGGGCACCATTCCCCACCGAGGATTTGCTGGTTCAGCAATACAATATCAGCCGCATCACCGTGCGCCAGGCGCTTGCATCGCTGGAAAAAGACCGATTGATAATAAGGAAGCAGGGCAAGGGAACCTTCGTGGCGGAGAAAATCGAGAGGACCGAATTGCCCAAGCTGTCGGGTACCGGGAACGACCTGGTCGACATAAGCTCTCAGGACTCCAGGCGTATCAAGATCATGACCAAAGTCATCGGGTTCTCCAGGCTGCTGGCCAATAAGACCATCACCGATTACCTGGGAATCCCCGAGGGCAATGAGATCATCCGTATCGAGCGGGTCAGGCTTGCCAACGAGAAGCCGCTATATCATCTGCTGAATTATCTCCCCATAGACATAGGTGAAAAGCTGAATACCAGGGCGTTAAAGAGTAAAACACTGACCCATCTCATGGAAACCGACCTGAAAATAACCATAAAAAAAGCCGTTCAGACCATAGAAGCCGACATCGTCGACAGCTATATTGGGTCTATCCTGAATGCCCGCGAAGGAGATCCCTGCCTGATTCTGAGAAGGGTGGTATATGAAAAGGACGGCAGGGCTATTGAATATCTGGTAGCCACCTTCAGAGCCGACAGGTATATGTACACCAATATGCTGCTGAGACATAAGAAGGGCAAGGGTTTCGAATGGCTGAACGCGGAGTTCTCAAAGACGGCACAATCCCGCCAGTCCGGGCCCAGCGACCCACTGATGAACGAACACCTGCCCTCCTTTATTCGAACTTGACGGACATCGGCAGCACCAACCCTCCTGAATAGTCCCGGCTCACGCTGTTCTCCTGCCAAACCTACCCCATTTATGCATACGGGATCATTGACAATGCCCGCCTGTTGTTATATGATGATTTAAAGTAAATATGATATAACAATAATACAATATAACATTACTATTGTTTTGTTCGTAGATTATTATCTTTTTACCAGGTTATGTTTGTTGGTTTATATCGATAAATTAATAGTATAAGGGAGGTAAAAGGACAATGGCGAGGTCAAACAAGGTAGCTGTGATCACCGGTGGAGGACGGGGCATCGGGAAAGGTATTGCAAGGATCTTTACCCAGAACGGCATCGACGTGGTGATTGCCGGCAGGAACTTCGAGAAGCTGGAAAAGACGGCGGCAGAGCTGAAATCATCCAGGGCGGAAATATTATGCGTCCAGACGGATGTATCGGTTCAGACGCAAGTAGAACACCTGTTCGATAAGACGCTGGAAAAGTTCGGCAAGGTAGATATACTGGTCAACAACGCGGGCATCGCCGAACCGATGGCGCCTATCACAGATATCGATATGAAGCTGGTGGACGATATCGTAGGCATCAATTTCAAGGGTGTTTACTACTGCGCCCGCAGGGCGGTCAAGGAGATGAAGGCGCAGAAAAGCGGCAACATCATCAATATCGGCTCGGTCGAAGGGCTGATCTCTTTGCCGGGCATAGCCTACGGCCCCATGAAGGCAGCAGTGCACAGGTTTACCAAACTGCTTGCCAGTGAGCTGGCCGCCATTCCTATCCGGGTAAATTGCATCTGCCCGGGGCTGGTACTTACCGAGATGATGGAAGAGCTTTCAGACCGCGATGTCGAGGTGTTTCTGGTACATATCCCTATGCATAAGGCGCTGGTTCCCGATGATGTGGGTAAACTGGCCTATTTCCTGGCATCCGATGACGCCAGATATATCACCGGTTCCATAATCGCGGCTGATTCGGGTATCACTGCTGCCACGACGGGATTTAATACCTCATTACCGGACGTCGAAACATGGATGAAGGCCGCTGTCAGTTAATCATATAAATGGTATGAGGTTCCAAATTAAACGGGAGGTGTAAGTTAATGGTAAGGTCAAATAAAGTAGCTGTGATCACGGGAGGAGGAAGCGGTATAGGCAAGGGCATTGCAAAGGTATTTACTCAAAATGGCATCGACGTGGTAATAGCAGGCAGAAATTTAAAAAAGCTGGAAAAAACTGCGGCGGAGCTGAAATCCTCCAAAGCGGAGATATTGTGCGTACAGACAGATGTAGCGGTACAGGATCAAGTGGAGCGTCTGTTCGACAAGACACTGGAAAAGTTCGGCAAGGTGGACATATTAGTCAACAACGCGGGCATCACTGAGCCGATGGGGTCGATAACCGATCTCGATATGAAGCTGGCCGAGGACATAATAAATATCGATTTCATGGGCGCTTTTTACTGCGCCCGCAGGGCCGCTAAAGAGATGAAGACGCAGAAAAGCGGAAATATTGTCAATATAGGCGCGACTGAAGGGCTGGTGTCTCTGCCCGGCGTGCTGTTTGGAGCGATGAAGGCCGCTATATCGCAGTTCACTATAGTCCTGTCGCGCGAACTGGCCGCCGTTCCCATCCGGGTTAACTGTATCCGCCCGGGAGTGGTGATTACCGAGAAGACGCAGGGGCTTTCCAGCAGCGACCTTGAGGCGTTTCTGAAAAACGTCCCCATGCATAAGGCGCTGTATCCCGAGGATATCGGCAAGCTGGCTTACTACCTGGTCTCCGATGACGCAAGATATATCACCGGCGCCGTTGTTTCGGCCGATGCGGGCGTCTCCGCCGACGGCGGATGGTTTGCTTTCGGTCTCTAAATCCAAACTAATAACACAGGAGGAGTCTCATGGATCTGGGTCTAAAAGGCAAGGTGGCCATAGTGACCGGCGCCGGCCAGGGCGTTGGCGAAGGGATTGCTGCGATTCTGGCAAAGGAAGGGGCTAAAGTCGTGGTGAACGACTTCTTCCAGGAGCGCGCCGACAGGGTTGCCAAAGCTATAGTTGCCGCGGGTGGAGAAGCCATTGCGCTACAGGCGGACGTATCGGATTTCGACTCGGTCACGCAAATGGTTAAAAAGGCCATAGATAAGTTCGGCCGCATAGATATTCTGGTGAACAACGCCGGAGTCCCGGCACCTCTACCGGAGGGCGATTCTGCCTCCTCGATGGATAATACGTTCGATAAGGTAGACCGTGCACTCTGGAAGCGCTATGTAGATGTAAATATATACGGTGTTATGAATTGCACTCGGGCGGTGCTCGATGGGATGATCAGTCAGAAGTACGGCAAGATCATCAATATCATCTCCGACGCAGGCAGGATCGGCGAGCCCAGGCAGGCGGCGTATTCGGCCAGCAAGGCCGGCGTCATGGGTTTCAGTAAAGCGCTGACTAAAGAGGTCGGGAAGCATTGCATCAATGTCAATTGCCTGGCCTTGGGCGCCGTGCCCCATCCGGGCCTTGACAACCGGAGAATCGGCATGATGGTTAAGATGGGCATGACCGAGGAGCAGGCCAAGGACATGATCAAGGGTATCAGGGAGAAGGCCATCAAACTATACCCCATGGGCAAAGGGCTGGGTCGGTTCGGGACCACCCAGGATGTGGGCAATGCCGTTGCTTTCTTTGCCTCCGATGTCTCTGCCTTCATCACCGGCCAGACGCTGAGCATCAGCGGAGGATATACCACCATAGGCTGATCGACTTCGATCAAACCGGCTGCAAAATTTAAATAAAAGGGGAATTTCATACCTATGGAATCAACATCTGACGGCAAAAAGCTATACAAGGTAACCAAAGGCCAGGCGGCCAGCATCCTCATCGTGATGACCGTCCTGTATCTTATCAACTACGCGGACCGGTCCATCCTTTCAGTAGTGCTGCAGCAGATCAAGGTGGCGCTGAATATCTCGGACACCGAGTTGGGCGTCGTGCAGTCCGTTTTCAGCGTCGGGGTTGGTCTGTTGACAATACCGATCGCCTGGACGGTCGATCGCTGGAGCCGGCGTAAAGCGATCGCCCTTATGGCCCTGCTCTGGAGCGCGGCAACCTTTGCCACCGGTCTGGCCAGGAACTTCGTCGGCCTGGTGATTGCGCGTGGATTTGTCGGCATAGGGGAGGATGGATTCAGCACCAGCGGCTCCGGCTGGCTGTCCCTGGTATATCCCAAGGCTAAGAGAAGCCTTGTCACAGGCATCTTCGGCATCGGCTCAGTGCTGGGTACGGCGCTGGGCATGATACTGGGCGGCATGATCGTGGTTAAGACCGGCATGTGGCAGATGCCGTTTTTCATCTTTGCAATCCCCGGATTCATCTTTGGCATCTGGGCCCTTTTCCTTAAAGATTACGCAACCGTAAAGGGCAAGGGGGAGTCAGGCCTGAGCAAAGAGTTCCTGTCGAACTGGATCAAGCTCTTTAAGACCAAGGCGTATACCTTCACCGTCCTGGGACAGCTCTGCTTCGGCCTGGTTGTTTTCACCTGGATCGGCTGGCTGCCGGCCTTCATGATACGCGCCTATAATCTGGATGCGGCACAGGCTGGTACGATAATCGGTGTAATCGCGATTGTGGCCGTGGTTGGCTCACCGATAGGCGGCCTGATAGCAGACCGATGGCAGAAGAAGAGCAGGGGCGGTCGCGGCTACATGATGGCGCTGGTGCAACTCATGATTTTCCTTGCTCTGACAGCCGTCGTCTATTTCTTCGGCACCGTCACTATGCCGGTCATAATAGCCCTGCTCGTCGTGCAGTTTATATTTGTGGCCATGGTCAACCCGCTTATTTTCTCGCTCATCACCGATGTCGTGCCTGCATCGCACCGTATGTCCGGCCAGGGGATGATGGTCACGATCGTGTACGCCGCCGGTGCTGCAATTGGGCCATGGGTCGTAGGCGCCGTTTCCGACTCTGTGGGGGGTGGAGCAGCCGGGATACGTGCAGGATTCCTGGCGCTGCTGCCGGTAATGCTGTTAGCCGTGATCTTCTACTCTATCAATTCCAAATTCTACCCGGATGACAGCGGGCGCATCAGCGATGAGGTGTATTCGGAAAAATAGGCTGTAAGGCTGATTAAAGGGTAATGTCGTGATGAAGATCAATACTGTGCTGGGACCGATCTCTCCTGAACAAATGGGAAAAACACTGGTGCACGAGCATTTCGTCTGCGGCCAGGTCGGTTGGTATGCAGTGGAGACTACTGATCCATATGACCGCAAAGCGGCGTTGAAAACCAATCTTGATGTTTGCCAGGCCGCCAAAGACGTGGGCGTTAAAACTATTATCGACTGCACTACCAACGATCTGCCCCGGGATCCAGTGCTGTATAAAGAGCTGGCAAAGAAATCCGGGCTCAATATCATCTGCGTCACGGGATTATTCAACGAACATATGGGAGGGTCCCACTACTGGATCATTAAAACCTGGTTCAATGCGGATATCTCTAAACTAATGTCTGAGATGTTCATCAGGGAGCTCACGCAGGGAATCGGCAAAACAGGTATCAAAGCGGGCGCCATCAAAGTCGCCTCGGGTGAGACCGTTTCAGACTAGGAGAAAAAGGTGTTTAAGGCTGCCGTTGTAGCCCAGAAGGAGACGGGCGTCCCGATCATCACGCATACCGAGGGTCCCACTCCCGTACCCGGGCTGGAGCAGGCCGACCTCTTTATTCAGGAGGGCGCGGACATCAGCAGGGTAATGATAGGGCATGTATCCAACACGACCGATCTCAATTATCAGAAAGCGATCGCCGACAAGGGGTTCTATATAGGTTTCGACAGGCTCGGCTTCAGTTTCTTTACGCAGGACGATATCTGCGTCAAGAATATCGCGGAGCTGTGCAAGCAGGGCTACGCCGATAAGATTATGCTTTCACACGACTCTGTTAACTTCTGGGGCGGACGTCCCGTACCCGCGGATGTGCCGGCGGAGCTTGCTGCGACATTGAGCAAAAACTGGCGGGTGGATCACGTCTGCCGTGAGATAGTCCCTGCTTTGAAAGAGGCCGGAGTCAGCGACAGGCAGATAGAGACAATGCTGGTGGATAACCCGCGCAAACTGTTCACCGGCAAATAAGATTATTAAATGAGGAAGGCGGCACGGTTGGTAAACCGTGCCGCCTTCCTTTTATCGGCCTGTTTCACTCCTGATTTAAAATAGATTGGATTCCTTATGTGTCCCGAACACCTTCCTCAGCACATCGCACATCTCTCCCAGCGTAACGTAGTCGGCTGCACAATCTATTAGCGCCGGCATCACATTCTCGTTGCCTGCGGCTGCTTTTTCCAGTCGGTCCAGACATAGTGTAACTTTTTTACCGTCCCTTTTGTTCCTGATGGCAGCCAGGCTTTTCTGCTGGCCCGATTCGACCTCGGAGCCCACCCTGTGCAGGGATATCTCGGGTGTTTTCGAGACGTACTTATTCACGCCGACAACGGTCCGTTCGCCCTGTTCGACTTCTTTCTGGTAGTTGTAGGCGGCCTCCTGTATCTGTCCGGTCTGGTAGCCGTATTTTATTGCGCTTGCCGCTCCTCCTAATTTTTCTATATGCTCAACGAGTTTATTGGCGTCGGCCTCCAAACTGTTGGTCAGGCTCTCGAGGAAGTAGCTCCCCCCCAAGGGGTCGACAACATCGGCCACTCCGCTCTCGCCGGCAATGATCTGCTGAATGCGCAAGGACTGTGTGGACGCCTCCTCGGTCGGGATGCAGATTGCCTCATCATAGCTGGCAACCGCCATCGATTGGACGCCGCCCAGCACCGCCGCCAGAGCCTGTATGGTTGCCCGAGAGATGTTGTTGAGAGGCTGTTGAGCTGTGAGAGTGACTCCACCTGTCTGGACGTGGGTGCGGAACATCAATGAGCGCGGATCTCTGGCCCCAAATCGCTCTTTCATGATCCTGGCCCACATGCGCCGCAGGGCCCGCAGCTTGGCGACCTCCTCAAAGAAATTGTTGTGAATTTGAAAATGCCAGGACAGCCGCGCTGCGAATGAATCGACATCAAGGCCGCGGGTTACCAGGGCATTAACGTACTCTATTGCATTGGCCATGGTGAATCCAATCTCCTGTGCCGCGGTCGAGCCCGCTTCGCGGATGTGATAGCCGGAGATACTGATAAAGTTCCAGCGTGGGAGGTTCTTGCTGCAGTACTCGGCTATGTCGGCGACCAGCCTGAGTGAAGGTTCAGGGGG
>JAQTLG010000084.1 GCA_028715025.1 Dehalococcoidia bacterium
TTCGGCTTCAAAGACGCTCTGCAGCGCGATCCAAATTCGCTCAGCTATGTAGCCGAGCTTCAACCGGGCCTCTGGCTGCTGGCGCTGGATGCGAACCGTTACAGGGAAAATGTCGAGGACGAGGAATCAGTAACAGACGGCAAGTTCAGCGCCCAGACACTGGCATGGATCGAAAATATGCTTGGCCAGGCGGCCAAAGAGAATAAGGCCGTTATCGTAATGATGCACCATGGCATTATGGAGCACTACATCGGCCAGGAGAAGAACTACGGCGAATATATAGTAGATAACTACGAGGAAGTCGCCAAGCTGCTGGCTAATTATAATGCCCGCCTGGTGTTCACAGGGCATTATCATGCCCAGGATATAACCGAGAAAGAGTATGACAACGGCAAGTTCGTATTCGATATCGAGACCGGTTCGCTGGTAACATACCCCTGCCCGTTCAGGGTGATAACTATTGATAAAGACCAGTTAGCGACGATCAAGCAAGAGCGAATAACATCCATAGCGTCACACCCCGAGGATTTCTCGGCATTTGCTAAGAAATACCTCCAGGACGGGATCGCCACCATTGCTACCGATACGTTGGTAGGTTATAAAATCGACCGCCCGGAGGCGGAGAAGATTGCGCAGGAAATAGCGGTTGGCTTCGGCGCGCATTACGGTGGCGATGAACAACTGGCAGCCGGCCAGACAATGGTCACGGAAACTGGTTTAAGTCCCCTGGCCTGGCTGGTAATTCAATACCGCAAGGACCTGATCACTGGCCTCTGGAAGGACCTGCCTCCGCCCGATAATAACCTGACGATCAACCTGAAGGACGGCAGCTGGAAATAGGTCGTAGCCAGGCGCTCTTTGCCTGCGGCAAACAGGCCAGCCCTGATTAGTTTGAATCGGGAGGTATCAGTATGGACGAGCAGAAGATCTGGTTCCTCGTGATAAACTTGTTGGGAGGCTTTGCCGTGATTGCCAGTTATGTGGCTGGTATGGTCAGCCATCCCAATACCGAGCAACTAATCTGGGGCCGTATAACTCCGGCGCTGAAGTCGATTTATCTGGTGAGCATGCCGCTGGCTGCCGTGAGTTACCTGCTTTTCCTGTACTTTATTCTGTTTCAACTCGATGCAGGGGTCGTCCAGATATGGGGATTCGATGGTTTCCTGGTACTGGATATTATATTTGCTGTAATACTGGTTTTCTCGGCCTTCTGGATGCCGCTGGCATATAAGCTGATCGAGACACAATGGCGTGGCTGGTGGGTTTATATTCGGATGGTGCTTTTTTTTGTCGCCCTGGGCTCACTGGCTCTGCTGTGCGCATTACTGATAATCAGTCAAAAAGAGCCGGCCTGGAGCTACTGGCTGGCAGTATCAGGCGCAGCCGTGTTTTTTATTCAGACCGGCGTCATCGACGCTTTCGTCTGGACGGCAATGTTTCCTTATAAATAGTCCCGACTGAAAGTTTTTATAAAAAACATTAAAATATCCTCTGAACCCGGCGTTCTACAGTTAGCAAATCTATTCCGGATTCTATAGGAGATACTATGTGGCGTAAAGGATGGCGCGAACAGACTATATTACAGGTCGACCAGCCATGGGACCTGATCATTATAGGTGGTGGAATCACAGGGGCAGGGGTGTTATTTCAAGCTGCTGCGGCTGGGCTAAAAGCCCTGCTGGTGGAAAGCGGCGATTTTTCCTCGGGCACCTCAAGCAGATCCTCGAAACTGATTCATGGAGGCCTGCGCTATATTCTAAACAAGCAGTACAAGGTGACTCACGAATCGGTTCGGGAGAGGGAATGGCTGCTGAAGGAAGCCCGAAATCTGGTGACCAAACTGGGATTCATCTTTCCCAACTTTGAACGCTATCATGTAAAAACCAATCAAATCGGCCAGATAATAGCTATATACGACCTGCTGGCGCCCAAATGGGACCACCGTGCCTATAGCAGGGAGAAGATACTGAAAGAGTATCCCATTTTGAGATCGGAGGGTATGCTGGGTGGTTACCTTTACTATGATGCAGCCATGGATGATAGCCGTATCGTCCTGCGCGTATTGAAAGAAGCTGTCAGGAACGGCGGCAGCGCCATCAACTATATGAAAGTAGAAAAGCTTCTGCTGGACAGCAGCGGCCAGGTCCGTGGCGTGGCTTTAAGAGATACAGCATCGCCGGATGGCAGGACCTTCGAGATCAATGCCAGGGCCTTTGTTAATGCTTCGGGGCCGTGGGCTGACCAGCTGCGAGGCCAGGTTGGTCAATCCGCCCGGCTGCGCAGGCTGCGCGGTAGCCACCTCATCTTTCAGCGGGAGAAGCTGCCCATGAGGGATGCGCTTACGCTGTTGCATCCTAAGGACAATCGCGCCATGTTCGTTATCCCCTGGGAGGGGACCACCATGATCGGGACTACCGACATTGACCATGATCCGGCGCTGGATGCAAACCATAGCGAACCGTTTGCCAGCCAGGACGAGATAAGCTATATTCTGGATGCCGCGGCGTTTCTCTTCCCCGGCCTGGGCCTCACCCAAAGCGATGTGATTTCATCGTTTTCCGGCCTTCGTCCCATAATAAAGGGAGGCGCTGACACGCCTGGCAAAGAGTCGCGTGCACATGCGCTGTGGGAAGAGAACGGTCTTATCACTATCACGGGAGGCAAATACACGACATTCCGTATTATGTCGCGCCAAACGCTGGCGGCTGTGCTGAAGAAGCTGGGTAAATTGCCCGTGGTCAAAAACAAGCGGATCTTTCCCAAATTACCATCTGTGAGCGCGCCAAATATAGATTCCGCTACACTGGCTCACCTGCTGGGGCGGTATGGCAATGACACGGCTGAGTTGATTAAGACGGCGGGCGCCGGAGAGCTTGAACGCATAGGCAGTTTGCCCAACGTTTGGGCTGAACTGCGCTGGGCGGCGCGCGCAGAGGGCGTGGTGCATCTGTCTGACCTGTTACTCAGGAGGGTCAGGATTGGTATGCTACTGCCGGGAGGTGCGGAGGACCAACTCGCGCGCGTGCGCAAAGCGGTGCAGGCTGAACTTGGCTGGAGCGATGATAAATGGCAGGATGAAATAATCGCTTACATAAATACCTGGCGAAAGTATTACAGCCCCAACCCGGCTTGAAAACTGCTCAATGTTACACGAAATCCTGAGATTATTAATATGCCTGTCTCAAGGAGGACACTATGGCACACAAAGACCAGTTTTATCCACGTTGGTGTGAAGAGGAAGCCCCGGCCGGCTCGTATCGCAGCCTGATCAAGTACGGCGACCCGAGGGGTTTTAAACATCCCAATCCGGGTATGTTCCACCTGATCAAAGAAAATTTCGGCATGTCCGACGATGATTTCAAAGCGCCCAGCCTGTGCACCGAAAAGATCGATATCGAAGTACCTCCAAAGCTGCCTGCCGCGCAGATGGAAGCCCTTAAAAATTTGGTCGGCGCCGAGAATTCGTTCTCTGACACGTACAACCGAACGCGTACGTCCTACGGGTCGTCTATTTACGACGTATTACGCCTGCGCAATAAAATCATTGAGAACCTGCCTGATGTTGTCCTCTGTCCGCGCAACCGCAAGGATGTGCAGGCCGTAGTCAGGTTCTGCGATGAAAACCGCATACCATTGTATGTAGTCGGCGGCAACTCCAGCGTCACACGAGGCAAGGAAGCTGTGAAAGGCGGAGTTTGCCTGGACATGAATGTGCACATGAACAAGGTTATATCCATCAACGAAAACAACCAGACGGTGACGGTAGAGCCCGGTATCATGGGGCCGGACCTGGAGAGGATATTAAACGATGCTCCCGCAGCTCTTAAAGCCAGGAAACGTTACACTGTGGGGCACTTCCCGCAATCTTTCGAGCACTCTTGCGTGGGAGGCTGGGTGGTCACGAGAGGCGCCGGACAGAACTCCACCTATTACGGCAAGATCGAAGATATGGTGATATCACAGGAATATGTCACTCCCATCGGTGACTTCAAGACACTGGAATTTCCGAGGTCGGCAACCGGGCCGGATTTCGACCAGATTATGATAGGCAGCGAGGGGACATTCGGCATTCTGGTCAGTTGCACGTTGCGGCTGTGCCGCTATATGCCGGAGAACAGGCGCAGATTCTCTTACCTGTTTAAGACATGGGAGGGAGCCCTTGCAGCCTGTCGCGAGGTCATGCAGGGCGAGTTCGGATTCCCCTCGGTCTTCCGGCTGTCCGATCCCGAGGAGACCGATGTAGCCCTGCGCATGTATCACGTTCACGGTACGCCTGTCGATACCGTACTAAGGGCTCTGGGCTACAAGCCCATGCAGCGTTGCATGTTCATCGGTATGTCCGAGGGAGACAGGGATTACGCGCGCCTTGTTGAAAAAAAGCTGCATAGGATATTTAAAAAATATGGTGTCTTCAGTCTTACCGCAGCTAAGGTTACTCAATCCTGGGAGAAAAGTCGATTCACCGATCCTTTTATGCGCGAAGACCTGATGGATTACGGTGTGCTGATTGACACTCTGGAATGCGGTGTTACATGGGACAACCTGGCGCAGGTGCATGCGGATGTCAGGGCTTTTATTAAATCACGACCGAAAACCATCTGCATGACACACCTTTCACACGCTTACCCGCAGGGTGGCAACCTGTATTTCATATTCGTGGCCAGGATGAAGGAGATTAACGAGTATCTTGAGCTTCAATATGGCATTCTTGACGCTATTCAGAAGGCCGGCGCCACCATGAGTCATCACCACGGCATTGGCAAACAGACGGCGCCATGGCTGGAAGGCCAGATCGGTAAGGCTCAGATCGACGTAATACGTGTATTGCGTGACCATTTCGACCCGCACCACATTATGAATCCGGGAGGTACGCTGGGACTGGATATGTCAGAGGAACAGATGGCAAAGCGTTGGGGTTTCAGGAAGTAAAGAATCAGGAGGGCGGCCATGGCCGAGAACTTACTGGCAATCGATGTTGGAACACAGAGTGTACGAATATTGTTGTTCGATCCCAGGGGGAAGCTGATCGCCAAACATCGGGTGCCTTATGAGCCGTATTATTCAGATGCGCCGGGATTGGCCGAGCAAAGACCGCAGCTATGGTGGGAATCCCTGGTAAAAGCCTGCCAGGACCTTTGGCAGAACCCCGAGGTCAAGAAAGACAGTATCGCCGCTGTGGCGCTCACCACGCAGCGTGCGACCATGATAAATGTCGATGAGAATGGCGAGCCGCTCAGGCCGGCTATCCACTGGCTTGACCAGCGCCGTACTTTAGGACAACCGCCGGTGGGAGGCTTCTGGGGTGCGGCCTTCGCCGTGGCAGGGGCCAGCGAGACTGTTGCTTACTTGCAGGCCGAAGCCGAGGCCAACTGGATACGCACGCACCAGCCCGAGATCTGGAAGAAGACGCATAAGTACCTTTTCGTCTCAGGCTACCTGACCTATCTATTGACAGGAAGATTTGTCGATTCGGTGGGCTGCCAGGTAGGCTATATTCCTTTCGACTACAAGAGCCAGAACTGGGAGGCTAAACGTGGCTGGAAATGGCAGGCTATCTCGATTGATCCCAGGATGTTGCCTGACCTTATACCGCAGGGTAAAGTGCTGGGCGAGATAACAGCCAGAGCTTCGGAGGCTACAGGAATACCGGCGCGTTTACCTTTAATCGCCGCCGCTGCTGATAAGGCCTGTGAGGTATTGGGCTCGGGCGCCCTTGAACCGAACGTGGCCTGCCTCAGCTACGGAACAACGGCCACCATCAATACTACTCACGATAAATACATTGAAGTTATACCTCTCATACCTCCTTACCCGGCTGCTGTGCCCAGGCTTTATAATTTTGAGATACAGATTTTCCGCGGCTACTGGATGGTTAGCTGGTTCAAGCAGGAGTTCGGCCTGCGGGAACAGCGTATATCAGATGAAAAGGGTGTAGAGCCGGAGACCCTGTTCGACGATCTGATCAAAGCGGTCCCTGCCGGTTCGCTGGGGCTTGTGCTACAGCCCTACTGGTCCCCCGGATTACGATTTCCCGGTCCTGAAGCTCGCGGCGCCATAATCGGCTTCGGTGATTCACACACTCGCGCCCACATATATCGCGCCATATTGGAGGGATTGGCCTACGCACTGAGAGAGGGTAAAGAAAAAACCGAGAAACGTAGCGGTGTAAAGATCACCGACCTGCGCATCGCGGGCGGCGGAAGCCAGAGCAACGCCGCCATGCAGCTTACTGCGGATATCTTCGGTATTCCTACCGCCAGGCCCCATGTCTATGAGGCATCGGGTCTGGGAGCTGCTATGGATGCTGCGGTGGGGGTGAATATCCACAAGGATTTCAAATCGGCTGTGAACGAGATGACGCATCTGGGTGATTGTTTCGAGCCCAACGAGGACACGCATGCTGTCTATGAAAGGCTTTATCGCGATGTCTATCTCAAGATGTATAACAAGCTGAAGCCTCTCTACCAGGAGATAAGAGCTATCACTGGCCGGACCGGCGCGGTGGGTTGACGGATAGCCCGGCTTTTGAGGTACTGAAAGGGAAGCTGCTTAAGGCTTCATATCTTGGAAGTAGCAGGTCTGACGATAAACACCAGGGCGGTGGCTACGGCCAATCCTGCTGCTGCAGCTAAATACGAAATCTGATAGTCGCCTGTAGCGTCGTAAATGTTGCCTGCTACCCAGGGGCCGATACCGAAGCCTATGCCGTCTGAGACCATAAGGGCGCTGAACACAGATCCCAGCGCCTTGCCCCCAAAAACTCTGCGTGTAATGCGTACCATCTGGGTGACGAATCCACTGTAAGTGATGCCGTAAATGGCGGCAAAGATGTAGAAGGCCCAGGGTTCGTGGCAAAGGGCTATAAAGGCTATATTCAGACCCAGCAATACAGTGCAGAATACCATGATCGGTTTAATACCGATTCTATCGGAAAGGACACCGGAAGCCAGTCTGCCGGCGATACCGAAAATGCCGATCAGAGTGATTAACACGGCAGCCCGCACCGAGTCTATGCCTGAATCCACCGCATAAGGCACAAGGTGAAGCATAACCAGTCCCAGGCTGGATAGAAAGAGCAGAAACATGGTGAAGAGCATCCAGAACTGACCTGTACGGATGGCTTGAGAGACTGTTAATCCCGTATCAAGATCTGAATAAACAACATTCTGCGTCTTGGCGGATTCAGCGCTATTTATAGAACTGGTTGCCCGGATATTACGCGGAGGGTTTCGCATCAGTAAAGTGGCCGGTAT
>JAQTLG010000085.1 GCA_028715025.1 Dehalococcoidia bacterium
CTATTTAAATTCTTTTTATGAGACCGGTTATACTAATCCAATCGATGAGGCGGTACGAGCCCATGCCCAGCCTGACATCGCGGATTACCAGAAATTGGATGAGATACCCTATGATTTCATACGAAAAAAGCTGACTGTGCTCGTAGGTAGGAGCGGCAGTTCGACTATGATAACTAAAGGGGCTCTGCATAGTGTGCTGGATGTCTGCACTTCGGTCGAAAAGAAGCAGGGAATCATCCCTCTTGATGATGAGGTGAGTGCCGGTATCAACAGACTTTTTGAAGACCTTGGCAAACAAGGGCTACGGACGTTGGGTCTCGCTTACCGCAATCTGGGAATAAGACGAGAGATCGGCCGCAATGACGAATCCGCTATGACTTTCCTGGGTTTGATAGTGTTCTACGATCCGCTCAAAAGCGACATTACAGGGACGATCGAAGAACTGCGTAAACTGGGTGTTAATCTAAAGATCATAACAGGCGACAACAAATTAATAGCCTCCAGTATCGGAAATCAACTGGGATTGCAGAAGGCAGTAATCATCACTGGAGCAGGCATAGCCGCTCTGAGTGATGAAGCGCTGGTCAATAGTATAAATTCTGTGGATATTTTAGCGGAGGTTGAACCCAATCAAAAAGAGCGCATCGTTATTGCCCTGCAAAAAGCCGGGAATGTGGTGGGCTATATAGGAGATGGAATCAATGACGCCTCAGCGCTGCATGCGGCCGATGTGGGGATTTCCGTTGATAGCGCAGCAGACGTGGCCAAAGAAGCGGCCGATATTGTGCTCCTTGATAAAGATTTACACGTACTGGAACAGGGAATACGTGAAGGCAGGACCACGTTCGCCAATACGCTCAAGTATGTTTTTATGGCAACCAGCGCCAATTTCGGTAATATGTTCAGCATGGCGGGAGCCTCACTTATTATGCCGTTCTTACCGCTATTGCCCAAGCAGATACTATTGACCAACCTGCTAACTGATATGCCGGAAATGACGATTGCCACCGATAATGTCGACCGGAAAATGACGGAAAAACCGCGTAGATGGGATATCAGGTTCATTCGCAATTTCATGCTTACCTTCGGCTTGTTAAGCTCCGTATTTGACTTTATCACGTTCGGGATATTGTTGTTGATCCTGGGCGCATCGCCCGAGCAATTCCGCGCCGGTTGGTTCGTAGAATCGGTTATATCCGCCTCGGTGATTGTACTGATAATCAGGACTCGCCGTTTTTTCCTGAAGAGCAGGCCGGGGAAGTATCTGGTCGCAGCCACCTGTGCAGTGATAGCGGCTGTATTAATAATTCCATACACTTCCCTGGGTACGTTATTTGGATTTGCCCCCTTGCCCATCTACTTCCTGCTGTTGATGGGATTAATAATCATAGTTTACGCCGCATCTGCTGAGCTGGCGAAAACGGTCTTCTATCGGAGATATAACCTGTGAAGGGTACTTCTTTAACGATAATGAATACCAAAGATTATGAAAGGGCCTCTGTTATTGAGGTTCTCGGATTGCTTTATTCTTCAAAGGAAGGATTGGCCGAAGTTGAGTCCCAGCGGCGCCTCAAGATTTACGGCTTAAACGTGATTAAAGAAAAGCATAAAAATCAGATGCTCGCTTTTCTTGCTCGTTACTGGGGAATTATGCCGGGGCTTCTTGAACTGGCTATCGTGCTGTCGATTGTCGTCAAACACTATCTGGAGGCTGTAATAATATTTGCCCTTCTCACAATTAATGCCGTTGTCGGTCACATACAAGCACGTGGTTCACAAAGAGCACTGGAAACACTCAAGAAACGGTTGGCCATTAATGCGCGTGTGTTGCGGGATGGTAAATGGGTAACCACAACAGCTATGCAGATAGTCCCCGGTGATATTATCTCCATAGTGCTGGGGGATATTGTTCCGGCTGATGCCAAGATTGTATCCGGTGAGCTCTCCATTGATCAGTCGATCCTTACAGGTGAATCCCTGCCAGTAGATGTTCAGCAATCTGCCATCATTTACTCAGGATCCATTGTGAGCCGTGGTGAGGCAAAATGCGTCGTCATAAACACAGGGGCAAATACATACTTCGGCAAGACAGCAGAACTTGTAAAGATCGCAAAACCGAAGTCACATCAGGAACAGATAATGCTTACCATAGTCAGATACACGATGCTTTTAAGTATAGCCGCGTTTGTTCTGGTGGTGATTTATGCAGCATTGAGCGGGACAAACATATTCTTAATGCTGACCCTGGCTATCATCTTTTTAATGGGGGCAGTGCCCGTCGCCCTGCCGGCAGTAATGACCATTGTTCAGTCGGTAGGTGCTACCGAGCTGGCGCGAACAGGTATACTGGTCACGAGGCTTGACTCCATCGAAGACGCTGCTTCGATTGATATAATTTGCCTGGATAAAACAGGGACAATTACACTCAACAAGTTATCAGTGGGTGATGTCATATCCTTTGCTGGTTATAGCACCAAGGATGTAATAGTCATGGCCAGCCTGGCCTCTCTGAGACACAGTAAAGACGCCATTGATACAGCGATCTTTGACTATGCAAACTTAGTTAAATCCGACATGAGCTCTTATAAACAACTGTCATTCACTCCATTTGAACCTTCAACCAAGAGATCGGAGGCCATAATAGCTCTGGGCGATAAGCAATTCAAGGTAATTAAAGGCGCGCCTCAGATAGTGCTGTCTCTATGTCAACCACTTGATAAAGCGACTAAGGCGAAGGCAATTCAAGCTGTGGACGAACTTTCAAGAAAGGGATTTCGTGTACTGGCCGTCGCTGTCTCAGAAAACAGTAGTATAGTGAATAGTCGCCTCATCGGACTATTATCTCTGTCGGATCCGCCCAGGCCGGACTCAAAAAACATGATAGAGCGTGCCAGAGAACTTGGAGTCAGGCCTATGATGCTCACCGGAGATAATATTGCCATAGCCAGAGAAATAGCCCGACAGGTATCTGTAGGCGATCATATTATCCGGATGGAAGAATTCAGAAAAATGAATCAAGCTGAGCAGGCGAAGACAATAGAAGAAATTGACGGATTTGCCGAGATATATCCGGAAGACAAGTACACAGTCGTCAAATTGCTGCAATCCAGAGGACATATGGTAGGTATGACCGGCGATGGAGTCAACGACGCTCCCGCTTTAAAGCAGGCGGAGATGGGTATAGCTGTTTGCGGTTCAACTGATGTAGCCAGGGCATCTGCAAGTTCGGTATTAATCGAGCCGGGAGTTGGAGTCATAATCGAAGCTATCAAAACAAGCCGACATATATACCAGAGGATGTTAACCTGGGTAATAAATAAGGTTACCAAAGTAATTCAGGTGGTAGGCCTGCTTACAATCGGATTTTTCTGGTTTCATGACATAGTTATATCGTTGCTCGGCATGGTTTTGTTAATCTTTGCCAACGACTTTGTAACCATGTCCATCGCCACTGACAATGTTAAATACACAGCAAGCCCGAATAAATGGAACGTGATGAACATCACCCTCGCATCACTCGTAGTGGGTTCCCTGCTGATAATAGAGGGCGTAATCGCACTATTTATCGGCTCCTATTACTTTCATCTGGATTTTGAGCAATTACGCACCTTTACCCTGCTTATGCTTATATTTACCAGCCTGTTCAGAGTGTTTATCGTGAGAGAAAGAAACTTCTTCTGGTCTTCACGTCCTGGCAAGGAATTGGTTTTTTCCACAACGGCTGCAATAATTGCATGTGCCATACTTGGATTATTCGGCCTGCTAATTGCACCTCTTACGCTCTATCAGGTTCTTTTTATATTCGGATTTTCAGCTCTATTTACACTTGCTATTGATTTCCCCAAATATTTGGCTTTTAAGAAATTTGGCCTGTAAATTAATGGTACTCGATTCCAACCGATAATAAACGCCACCGCAAACGAAATTCGTCGGTGGGGTTGTTTCTTAGACTCAATCTGTAACGCTGGTTTTGCAGATTATTGGATTCCTAAATGGTATTGCGGTGCAATGATAAAAAGCTATTATCTCCCGGCCAGAAAGCAATTAAACTGACCGGGAGATAATACTGATATTCTACTATTTATTCAGCCAATACCTGGTCGCTGCACCTTTCGCTATCCGTAGCATAGTACTTCGAGTTGATAATAAAAAAGATTACCGCTAATGCCAGGGCGGGAAGAGTTAAAAGGAATCCATTTTTCAGACCGGTTGCTCCTCCCCCGGATGCGTCTGAAATAAGACCTACTAACCACGGCCCCAGGGACATACCTACAAAATAATAAAACGTGTACGCCAGTCCATAGCCGGTGGCCCTGAATTTAATAGGTATGACATCCGTAGTAAGCGTAGTGATCAGTGGTGGATTCATACAGACTACAAATGATTGTACTACTAAGATGATTATGAATATCGACAGAGGACCGCCAAATGCAAATAGCAACGCACCAGTTAGTATCAGATTCAATGCCTGCATAACGACCATGAGATAGGCCCTGCCTGATCTGTTATGTTTCTGCCACTTGTCCGCCAACCAACCACCCAGCGGCGAACTAATCAAGGTTAGCAGAAATGCTGCGCCACTGATGGCGCCCGCTTGCCCCGCATCCATATTGTATCCTCTCATCAAGAACGAGGGCAGTTAATCCAGAAAAGTAAAATAGTATAGTTGGAAGAACATTTGGCCAAGCAACGTAAACGTGAATGCCTTGATTTTGAAAAGTCTGATCCAGTCACCCAAATACTTTTTATTTAAGGCAGTTTCTCCCTTATCCTTGACAGTGGCATAGTCCTTGAGAAAAAAGGCTAATATACCAAAGATAACTCCGGGTATCGCAAAGTAATAGAATGCCATCCGCCAATCGCCGGTTTTTGTAGCGATCAATCCACCCAGAATTAAACCTGCTACAGCGCCTAAAGCTGGACCGATACCATATATACCGAGCACCCTTCCCCTTCTTTCCTTGGGGAACACCACTGAAAGCCACGATGCACCACCAGTAGCGTAACCGGCCTCTCCGATGCCTACAGCAGCGCGAGTAAATATTAGTTGAATGAACTTCGTGCAGAACCCAGTTGCTAACGTTCCTATGCTCCAGATTATGGCCAACAGTCCTATTGTTTTTCGACGGCTCCAGCGCTCTATCACAAAAGACATGGGTATCGACAATAATCCCACGCCCACATTAAAAGCAGACTGAACTAATCCCACCTCTGTATCGTTCAGTCCTAGAGCGATTTTCATTGGTTGCAGAACTGCTGCGAGGACGTAGCGGTCCGCATAATTCAGGAAGAAAAGTACAGTAAGAACAACGAGTATATAAATTGCCTGTGCCCTGCTTACCTGGTACTTATTACTCGTATCAGTGACCATTCCCATATTTGCTCCCCCCTTTTAATTCTTATAGCACTATTTCATTTGTGTTGAATTTAAAGTCAAATCTATATTTTCCTCCTAATCAGTGAACTCGCTTCAGCCTCCATGCATGCTTCTCCTTTCTGGTTCCTCACGGTCCACTTACAAGTAAGTATGCCCCGCTCAGGGCTTTTGGTATCCTTCTTGGTAGTTATTTCCTCCTCAAGGTGTATCGTGTCCCCGATCCTTGTGGGATTCATAAATTTCAGGCTGGCGATGCCAAGGAAGGCTATGATGGTATCCTCGATATCCCGCAGGCTTCCACCCCTGGCAGTTAGTCCTGATGCTATCGCCAATACCAGAAGTCCATGAGCTATTCGGCCACCGAATATTTTTTTAGCGTATTCTTCATCTGTGTGAAGTGGATTCCAGTCGGATGAGATACCTGCAAAATTAATGATATCGGCGGCCTCCACAGTCCTTGCCGGCGTAGTCCAACGGTCGCCTACCTGTATGTCTTCGAAATATTTCCCCATTTAGTATTCTCTCCTTAACGTATCAATTTGTTCAGGGATTTTCCGCTTCCCTGCTATTTACTATTGGTTTTACTTAACTCTATCTTTAGGTAATTTACGTGCCACAGGGCCACTGTATGTAACACCTTCGTTGATTGCGGCGACCAAACCGATTGATGACCTGGCCTTAAGCTCCTCATATGTATGTGCGCATATACCTGGCAGGTATGAAAGGACTCCGATTATATCTATCATGTCATCATCAAAATCCATTTCGGACATGATTGCGCCCATCATGCCATCCACATTGATAACCAGACTGTGTTTCCCTATCTTGTTGAGATATCTGCTATGAATGCATTCATATAGTTTCACTTTCGGGCCGACAAACCCGTTTTGCTCTGCTATCTCTCTCAATCTCCTGGCTCTGATGTCAGGCTCACTGGGCAATTTAAACAGGGGATGCCCGAAACCTGGGATCCTCTCCTTATTGGCCAAGCAATTCTCAATAATTCTGTCAGCAGCTTCCTCCTGACTTATCTTTTGTTCAACCATTAGACTGTAAGCATTTTGGACGAAATGTGCAGAATGTCTGGGGGATCCGGTAACAGGACCTATACTCAGAATACCAGCACATATACCATGCAAAGGATCGGGATTGCCGCCACACACGATCCTGGCTGAAGGTGTTGCCGCACCCCACAGCGAGTGGTCCGTTATCGCCATCATCAATGCTTCCAGCATTTTCGATACAGCTTTGGACGGCAACTCCCCCTTGATACATAAATATACGGCTTCCGTATAAGAGATGTTCCCCATCAATTCGTCCAGCGAGTACCCTCTAATCCGTATGTCCCCGGGCACTAACTCGGTTATCGCAGTTTGTATCGGTACAGTCATGTGTCGGACCTCCTTAATAATTAATGAGCCTTATTCTCTCGGTGAACCATATGGATGGCCTTTAATGTATGTCACAATAATGCAATATCTCCGCATCGATCCGTGTTTAATGCGAACGCTACTTTGCTAAATGCTATGATTTTACCCGGGTGGTCACGCCAAACTTTTCGATAAGCCGGTTCTATGTGCTGTTACTTTGCCTCACGCGCCTTTTTTTCTTCGGCTACCAGCGCCAGGCGATTGACTTTACCGGTGGGCAGCATGGGTAGCAGCACGCGTACTTCGAATTCCTTGGGGATCTTATAGTTGGCCAGACGTTATTTGCAGACTGAGCGTCTCTCGT
>JAQTLG010000086.1 GCA_028715025.1 Dehalococcoidia bacterium
GTGGTCCTTCTCAAGGACGGAATGACCGCGACGCCGGAAGAGATCATGGAGTTCACCAAGGGGAAGCTGGCCGGCTACAAACGTCCGCGCTCGGTGGACTTCGTAACTGAGTTGCCCATGACTCCAACGGGCAAGATTTTACGCCGCCTGGTCAAGGAGAAATACTGGCAGGGCAGGGACAACAGAATAATATAGCAACCGACGTTGAAACACTCACTTTTTTTCCGCTTCTGTGGTTGTCGTGTCTGAAGGGCAGTTGCAGTTGCTGCCCCACCCGAAGAATTGAACTCTGTAAGGACTGATCTATGAGTGAAACGGAAACCGTCGCTAAAACCGGACAAAAAAGGGCGATCAACAGGCTCAAGAGCATGTACCCGCTGCGCAATTTGGTGCAGCAGGACTATGTAAATACGCTCCAGGCCAGCAAAGAGGGCAAGCCGACCGTGTGGTCCATGCTCACCATCTTTGAAGGAGATCTCCCCCTCAAGGCCATGGACCTTAATATCGTGTATCCCGAGAATTATTCCACGCTGCTGGCAGCCTCGGGAACGGCCGAGCAGTTCCTCGATGCTTCCGACTCTGACGGCTTCCCCACACATATGTGCGGATACGGCAGGGCTACCATCGGATACTCCTACCGCATGATGAAGGAGAACAACGGCATGATACCTCCTGATGCGCCGCTGGGCGGCATGGCCAGGCCATCGCTGTTGCTCGGCTCAGGAATTTTCTGCGACGCCCGATTCAAGTGGTTCCAGGCGCTGGCCAGGTATTTCGATGCGCCCGAGTGGTGCCTCGAAATGCCGGTGATGGGAACTGCCGAGGGCACGGAGGAAGACCTCGAAGGATACCAGGTTAAATTCCTCGTTAAAGAGCTGAATGACTACATCTCCTTTTTGGAGAAGCTGTTTAAGAAAAAGATGGACTGGAACAGGTTCGAGGAGTTGATGGACCTGGCCATTCAGATCCACGAAACCGGTTGGCAGATCAGCGAGGCCCGCAAGGCCATACCCGGGCCCATGCATAGCACGGACTTCTGGAGCAGCATGCCGCCGTCGCTTTTCTTCGCCGGTGATATGAAGGTAGCGCTCAAGCTGTACCAGGACATGCTGGCCGAGGTGCAGGAGAGGATTAAAAATAAAGAAGCAGCCATTAACTATCCCGAAAGGTACCGGCTGATCTTCGCCGAGCTGCCCCCATGGCACAGCCTCAAGTTCTTCGACAGCCTGGCCGAGAAGGGCTGGAATTTCGTATTCGAAGGCTACGGCTATCACGCTCCCAAACCGCCGGACCTGAGCAGGATCAGCGATCCTGTAGAGAAGCTGGCGCGCCTCTCTCGTAACTTCGTATTCAATATCCACCGGCACGCCAGAAAGGACGCCATTAATAATCCCATCATCGCATGCTATCTCAACTATGCCCGGGGGTACCGCGCCGACGGCTTCTTCCTGCACCCACTGATCTCCTGCCGCGCGGCCAGCTCCAACCTGAGGCCGATACAGGATTTTCTGCTTAAGAAACTGGACGTTCCCACGCTTTGGGTCGAGGGCGACATCATCGACAAGCGGGTTTTCAATCCCCAGGATACGCTGGCCAGGGCCGAGGCTTTCGAGCAGACCATGGACCATTACAGGAAGGTCCGCAGATCCAAAGGCCTGGACTGGTAAAAGAAGAAGAATCGGCAGAACGATACGATAACAGCCCATTGAAAAGGAGGTGGGGAATGTCGACAGATACAGGCGCGCCAAAAGAGTATAAGGCCGGAGCCGGAGGAAAACTATATATACTGATCACCTGTACTCTCCTCCTGATGGTTAACTTCATGGACCGGCAGGTCGTGGCGGCGGTTGTAGAGCCTATGAAGGCTGCGCTGGGACTGAATGACAGCGAAATGGGCATTCTCGGGACGGTATTCCTCCTGAGCATCGCTGTCTTCTCTTTTCCCATTTCCTATCTGATAGACCGCTGGAGCAGGCGCAAGGCTGTCGGCATCATGGCGCTGCTCTGGAGCATGTTCACGGCCGCCAATGGATTTGCCTGGAACTTCTGGAGCTTCCTGGTCCCCCGCAGCCTTGTCGGTGTGGGCGAAGCTGGATTTGTGCCTGGCGGCTCAGCTATGATCGGCGCGGCATACTCGAAAAAGGCGCGCGGCATAGCCATGGGCGTATTTGGCGCGGCGGTACCGCTGGGGGTAGCGCTGGGCTCACTCGCCGGGGGTATTATAGCCAAGCAATACGGATGGCAGGCGCCGTTCTTCATCTTCGCCATACCTGGCATCGTCCTGGGTCTGATGGCATTCTTTATGAAGGATTACAAGACCGTAGAGGCAGACCAGGCGCCCGGCATGAAGGTGGATTTCGGTCACTCAATAGTCGGTCTCTTTAAAATCCCCACGCTGGTCTGGACCTTCGTCGGCTACGGCCTGGCCAATATTATGTCGATGTCGTTTCTTTTCTGGTCCCCGGCGTTTATCGGACGCGCCTGGGGGGTGGATGTTCAGGCCGCCAACAGCATACTTGTTCCCATCGTCCTGGCTGCCATCCTCGGCTCGCCGCTGGGCGGATTCCTGGCCGATCTGTGGTTCAGGAAAAATCCCAGGGGCAGGCTCTATGTGCCGGCCATCACCATTATACTCAGCGCCTTTTTCCTTGCGGCAGCCCTGTTTTTGCAGTTAAAGGGGCCGCTTGGCATGGTCCTCATCGTAACCTACGGTATCTTAAACGTGATGGCGATCCCCTGCATCATGGCCATGGCCCAGGATGTCGCCCCCGTAGCACAGAAAGGGCTTGTATGGGGCGCCATGATCTTTTTCATGTACGTATTCGGCGGCGGCTGGAGCCCTTACCTGGTCGGCGCTATTTCCAATGCCCTGGGGCAGGATGCGCAGGCGCTGGGCACTGCGCTGATAATCGCCTCCCTGGGCGGCGTTCTGGGCGGCCTGTGCTATTTCATGGCTTCCCGGCCCTATATTGCAGACATGGATAAGGTCAAGCACGAACACCTACTGGCCGAAAAATAACACTGATCGATACGATAGTGCAGGCCGGGCGCCTCGGCAAAAAGGCAGGCAAAGGCTTTTACGACTACATGCCCGATGGAGGAAAGACACCTTTCGATACCAAGAAGCTTACGTAAGAAACAAAGATTATATATGAATTAAGGAGGTCATCCGTGAGCGATCAAAACGCGCAAAAAAAGCAGGTTCCCGCCATCCAGGGCTGGTTCACCATGCCGCCCCAGGAGCCGCATATCATAGCCAGCAAATGTTCTTTGTGCAAGGGCTATTTCTTTCCGCCGGCACAGGTATGCCGGAATCCTAACTGTAAAAAAGATGGAGCTATGGAATCCGTGATGCTCGGCAATAAAGGCAAGTTAGAAGCCTGGTCCGTCAACTATTTTTCACCGCCCCCGCCGTATCACGCCCCAGATCCTTTCGTTCCCTTTGGGGTTGGAATGGTAAGTCTGCCTGAAGGTATCAGCATCACCGGTCAGATTTCCTCCGGCTATGACGAGAAAAATCTGGAGGTCGGCATGGATATGGACGTCGTGATTGAGAAGCTGTATGAGGACAGCCAGGGCAACGACGTTATGGCATGGAAGTTCAAGCCTGCTCACAGATAGAGGGCAACACAAATATCAGCATTAAATTATGAGGTGAAAAAATGAATGAAGTAGCTATTCTGGGAGTAGCAATGCATCCCTGGGGAAAAATAAAGGATAAGAGCGTTCCCGAACTGAATCTCGAAGTGGCTCAAAAAGCGCTGAAAGACGCCGGCTTGGAGTGGAAAGACATCCAGTTTGTGGTGGCTGGCTCGGATCCCTGGAGCGGGGTCGATGGCCTGTTAGCCGGTTGCAGATTATCACAGAAAATAGGCAACAACGGCATACCCGTGGTCAATGTATACAACGCCTGCGCCACTGGAGGATATGCGTTGAAGACAGCGCAGGCCTACATCAACTCCGGCTTTTGCGATTATGTACTGGTTGTGGCGGCCAGCATTTCGCCCTCCGGTTTTTTCGGTGTCACTACTGTTGGACGGGAAGACGACCCTAACGACCTGGATTCACAGCGTTTCAGGATACTGGGGTTGACAAATCCTACGGGTTTTGCTTTCATGGCTACATATAGAATGCATCACTATGGGATGACCGAAAACGACCTTGCCCTGGTGAAGGTTAAAAACAGCAAATTCGGAGCGCTTAATCCTCTTGCGCGCTTCAAGAAACCTTTTACTGTCGAAGATGTGCTCAAGTCCCCCATGGTAACTTATCCCCTGCGCTTGTATGAGCTGTGCGCAACGAGCGACGGCGCAGCCGCAATCGTGCTCAGCAGCATGAAGGCAGCTAAAAAACACACCCGCAAGCCTGTGAGGCTGGCGAGTGTGGGAATAGCTACTCCCAAATACCCCGATCCCAGGAGCGGAGGCTATGGTCTGGATATAGCCAGTGATTCGGGTGATCTCGAGTTCGCCAACGGCATGGGCGTCCGGGCGGCCTACAATGCGTACGAAGAAGCAGGCATTGGACCCGAAGACCTGGACCTGGCGGAGGTATACGATCTCAGCTCCGCCTTCGAACTGGGCTGGTATGAGGAGATCGGCCTTTGCAAACGCGGAGAGGCAGAGAAGCTGCTGAGGGAAGGCGTTACGGGGATGGGGGGCAGGATGCCGGTCAATACCAGCGGCGGCTGTGCCTCCTTCGGCGAAGCTATCCCAGCCCAGGCCATGGCACAGGTATGCGAGCTTACATGGCAGATGAGGGGCGCTTCCGGAGCGAGGCAGGTCGAGGGCGTAAAAGTTGGCTTCTCGGTCAATGCCGGCAAACAGGGAAATTGCTCGGCCACGGTCGTGAAAAAATAGGGCGTCTGATCGCCATTATATAAAGATGAAATAATCCAGGCCGACTATAAAATATTCTGGAGGTTGTGATGAAAAAAGGGCAAACGGAAAATAGCGATGTCCTGATCAAAGTTAAGCCATGGCAGGTGTGGTACACGATAGTGGTTCTTTTCGTCCTCTATATGATGGACTATGCCCTGCGATCGGTGATCGGCCCCATGACCCCGGCCTTGAAAGCCGACCTGGGGCTGAGCGACACCGAGGTGGGCTGGCTGATGTCGGTAGTGCTCATTGGCGTGGCGGTCTTCGCGTTGCCGCTGTCATACCTTATCGACCGCTGGAGCCGATCCAAGATGATCTCGCTGATGGCCGTTATCTGGAGCGTGGCCAGCCTGTTTTCAGGTTTCTGCGCTAATTTCGGGCAGTTGCTGGCCACACGTACAGTGGTGGGAGTGGGAGAGGCCAGTTTCGTATCGGGTGGGATGGCTCTTATCGCCGGCATGATCAAGAAAACCCGGCGTGCGCTGGTTACCGGCATCTGGGTAGTGGCCATTCCTTTTGGCTCGGCCGTCGGCTTCCTGATCGGCGGATTCGTCACCAAGAGCTTCGGCTGGCAGGCGGCTTTCGCGGCCGTGGCCGCGCCGGGCATCATCTTCGGCATCCTGGCCTGGTTCATGCCCGACTATAAGATAGACAAATCGGCGTTCCAAAAAGCGGGGGACATCCACCGCAGTACTGCGCTATGGACCACACTCAGGCAATTTGTAAAGATCAAGACACTGCCCATCCTATATCTCACCATCGCGCTCGAGATGTGCTACGCGCTGGGCTACATCCCCTGGGTGCCGGTGCTGCTGAACCGTTACATGGGCATGGACATGGTATTGGCCAGCTCGGTCTCTGCCGGCCTGGCTCTTACAGCCATCATCGCCATGCCATTGGGAGGTTGGTTGACGGACAAAGTATCCCAGAACAATCCCCGCAACAAAGTGCTGGTCATCGTCGTAGTCATGTTGCTGGCAAGCATCCTCATGGCAGCGGGTACCTACTTCGCATCTTTGCCTGTATTCGCCATCGGTGTATTCTTCACCACCGCCTTTGTTGCAGCCCAGCTCAACGCGGTGCAGGAAATAGTGCCCGCCTACCAGCGCTCCACGGCCATGGGGCTATATATGCTCACCGGCTACATCCTGGGCGGCATGTGGGGCCCTATACTAATGGGCGCTGTTTCCGACGCCGTCAATATCCAGGCGTCGTTCCTGGTCATCTCCGGGATAGGCTTCCTCAGCTCCTTTGGTTACCTGTGGTCATCCAAATACTTCAACGCCGATTACTATCGTGCCCGTGAGGTGGACCGCGCCATGGGATTGTTGGAGGCTAAGTAGCGAAGTAATCTCCTTTATCCAAGTGAGAGGGTGCAGGCTGATCAGTCTATGCTACAATTAAGTCACCTGCCATAGCACGATATCAAGTGGAGGTGGTTTATCATGAGGACAAGGAAAATCAGCGGCATCATCGCAGCGTTCCTGGCGCTGCTCATCCTTCTCCCCCTTGCTTTACCAGCCTGCGGCAATTTGTCCGGACAGCTGACAGGCAAGCCGGAAAAGGTCGTGATCTATCATTTCGGAGACCTCAGCCAGCTCTATGCGCCAGTGACAGCCCCCAAGCTCAGCGGCTTCGAGGATTTTGCCGCCTGGTATAACCAGGAGATGCACGGGGTGGACGGTGTCCCCATCACGTACAAATATATCGATACGGGAGGCAAGCTGAATGCGGCATTGACTGCCTATGAAACCTTTAAACAGTCAAAACCGTATCCCATAGTGATGGTGCTTTATGGCACGGAAGAGTCAGTGAGATTGCAAAGGAACTTCATGGATGATGGCATACTATGTTTTACCAGCGGAACACCGGGGATTTACCCGGTAGGCTACGAGTTAGCCACGATACCAACCTACGCCGATTCCTTGGGCGCATTTGTCGGCTGGCTGAGCGATGACTGGGCGCCCAAAACCGGGCAGAAGGTAAAACTGGCCATCCTCACCTGGGATAGCCCTTACGGCAAGGCCATTATCAGCGATGAAGTGAGACAGTTCATTGCTGCCAGGGGCGTTGAGCTTGTCTATGAAGACGTATTTAAGCCGGATGAGAAGGATGTCACGCAGCACATGCAAAAAATCAGGGATGCGGGCGCCAACTGGGTCTACGATAATACCCTGGGGCAGGGCCC
>JAQTLG010000087.1 GCA_028715025.1 Dehalococcoidia bacterium
GGGCGACTTTATGAGGTATAAGTTCTATTCCCCCGCGCCCAATGTTATACATGGTGAGTGGGAATCCTGCTTTGCTTATGAGGGGATTAAAGCGCTGGGTGTTATCGACCGTTATGAGTGCGGGATCATGGACCGTATCGAGGCCTGGTTGGATGCGCTGGGGCTGAAATGGTCGGTTGAGCCTAAAGTAACAGGTTGTATGATGCACACGGAGGGCAGGTGCTACCGTGACTACACGTTTACCTTCGATCAATGAGGAAGCGAAACAATGAATTTGCGGTCTGAAATAAGTAAAGTATACGGGAGAGGATAAATTATGCCGGAATCAAAAGGAAGGATGGGTTATTTCTGCTCTCTGGTGCCCACAGAGATCATCATAGCGGCGGGATTTAAGCCGGTATGGGTAAAAGGCAAAGCGGAGATGACGGCTACCGCCGACGCCCGGCTGTATCCCAACATGTGTCCCTATATTAAAAGCCTGTTTGCTGATGCTGTGGAGGATGGGGAGGCTGAATTCGACGGGCTGGTCTTTACCCGATCCTGCGACGGCGCGCGCCGCCTTTACGATGCATGGAAGGCTTACATACCGTCCAAGTTTCATTACATGCTGGAGGCACCCAAGAACGCCGATGATCTGGCCGTAACGTATTACGCTTCGCAGCTGCGCGACTTTGCCGACCGGATTGGTAAGGCTTCCGGATCTGAGATCACGGGACCTGACCTCAAGAAAGCGATAAAGGAGGCTAATAAAGCAAGGGGTAAAATGCGCGATCTCTACAGCCGTCAAAAAGTCTCGCCGCTGCTGGTTGCCGGGAGCGAGCTTTTCAGCCTCGGTCTGGAATTGCTGCACGGGGATGGCGATGATGCGGCAGACAGCACTTCGGCCTTACAGAAAAAAGCTGCCGGATCAGACGTATCGGCAAAAGGGCGAAAAAAAATCCGTATTATGATCTGTGGAAATGTGATGTCCAGGCCCGATATTTTCCAGATGATAGAGGACACTGGGGCCGAGGTACCGGTTGCCGACCTGTGCACCGGATTAAGGTCTTTTGAGCGCATCGTCGACGAAAAGGGCAGCGATCCTTTTATGTCGCTGGCGCAGGCTTACCTCGGTGCGCCGCGTTGTTCAAGGACTGCGGCGCCGGCCGAAACTTATAACCGCATCAGTGACAACGTTATGCGTTATGCCGTAAACGGAGTGATACTGACGGCACTTAAATTCTGCGACCAGCAGCTGTATGACATACCTTACCTCCTCAAGAGGCTAAATGAGGATGGCACACCCGTCCTTTTTGTAGAGAACGACTATGTTTTCACAGATAGGGACAGGATTAAAACCAGGATCGAAGCCTTCGTAGAAATGCTGGCTAGTTGAGGTGTAGTGAAATGTTGAAGAAATATTATACGGAAATGAAGAGCGGCCTGGAAACCGCGTACCAGCAGAAGCCCCGCGCCTCTATACAAATGACCATCCAGCTGGCGTCTATTTTTCTGGAGGCATACCGCGCCGATAAAAATGTCATCTGGACATCGTTTTATTCGTTCCCCATGGAGCTGCTGGCGGCCTTCGATGTGGCGCCCTTCGACTTTGAGATAGCCGCAAACCTGCTGCCGACATTTAATGCCGATGTCGCGGTTGAGATCATGAATAAGGCTGAGGAGGTCGGATACTCTACCGATATCTGCTCGTACCACAGGCTGGCCGTCGGGTGCGATATGCTGGATTATATGCCCAGAGCCGACCTGTTGCTCTCATCGTCTTATTTCTGCGACGGCAAATCAAAGACCAATAAGATACTTGCAGACCGTTACGGCAGGGAAGCCATATCGCTGGATATCCCCAATAAGATCAGCCGGGAGTCGGTCGATTACGTGGCCGACCAGCTGCGCCGTATCGTCGGTAAGATCGAGGAAGTCACAGGGCAGAAGTTCAACCTTGAGCGCCTGCGGGAGTGCATCCATGTATCGAACCGCGCGAGGCGGGCCTACGGGCAACTGGCCGATCTTCAGAAGGTCTCGCCTTATCCCTATATAGGCGTACCTGTGATAAATATGTCTATCTTTGGAAATATGCTGGCGGGAAGGGAGATACAGGAACAGATCTACCTTGATATGGTGGAGGAGAGCCGTAAAAAGATCATGGAAGGGAAACCGGCACCGGAGAAATATCGCGTATTGTGGCTGGCCTGGTTCCCGGTCCAACCCACCGTTATTAACCAGATATTCAGAAAAAATGGTGTTACGATTGTTATGGGGGAGCTTGCCCGTAATTACTGGGGCCAGATGGACGAGTCCCTGCCGTTCGAGAGCCTTGCCCTGTGGAGCCTGAGGAATCCTTATGTGGGAGCCATCGAGCAGCGGCTGAAAGGTATAAACGAGATCATCGATGAATATAATCTGGACGGCGTGGTGCACTTCTCTACCGATGCCTGCCGCCATTCCTGCGCCGCTCAGAAGCTGATCGGCGACGTGATGAAGGAGCGGGATATACCTTATCTCGTGCTGGACGGCGATATGAGCGACAAGCGCAAATATTCTCCGGAAAGGACCGAGATGCTGCTGGAGAACTTCATAGGCATTATGGCGGGACGCAAATAAGGCCCTGTTACGGCCCTGTTACGGGCTGAGTATTGAAGCTGAAAGCCTTGTCTCTGAAAAGCCCGAGACAGACATCCACTACTGCCGGGTCGTAAAGGTCTCCTTTATTCCGCTCGATTTCGTTCAGAGCCTTCTCCACGCCCAGGGAAGGACGGTAAGGCCGGTGCGAGGCCATGGCTTCCACCACGTCGGCCACCGCCAGTATCTTTGCCTCGGGGAGTATCTGGTTGTCTTTCAGCCCGTTGGGATATCCCGAACCGTTCAATCTCTCGTGATGCTGCAGCACCGTCATGGCAACCGGCCCTGAGAACTCGATCCCGGCCAGGATATCAAATCCACCCTGCGCGTGCGTTTTGATAATGTCCCACTCCAATTCCGAGAGTCGGCCCGGTTTGCTCAGTATATCGGCCGGTACATACATCTTGCCTATATCATGCACAGTGGACGCCATGACGAGGTGTTCCACAGCCGTGTCGTCCATGCCCAGCTCACGTGCTATGGCGCTGGCCAGTCCCGCAACTTTTTGCTGATGGCCGGCGGTATAAGGGTCGCGCAGGTCCACTATGCGGGCCATGGCCTTGATGGAGTCATGCAGTGCCTTTCGCAGGGCTCTATTGCTGGCTGCCAGCTCATTTTCGGCTTTATGTCGCCTGGTAACATCGCGGCCATAGCAGAGTACTGCGAATGCATTGTCTGATTCGTCGTATAGCGGGATTTTGGATGTATCGTATATGTGAAGTGAGCCGTCACCCCAGGTAACCAGATTATCGAGATTGTGAAGGACCTTGCCACTGAGCGCTTCATCATCATCGACATGGAAACCTGTAATCCCCCTGGCGGGATTGCCGCAGCACAGCTCCTCGGAAAAGAAATCCGTATCGGGCCTCCCTATCATCTTCTGGGGCTGCACGTTCTGTGATTCAGCGAAAGTCCTGTTGACCAGAAGGAATCTGTGTTGCGTGTCCTTGGCATATATCCAGTCCGGCATTGAGTCTATCACGTTCTGCAATAATATTTTGGACTTCAGTATGGCGTCCTCCGACTGCTTGCGGCCGATTGCGTAGCGCATGGCTCTTAAAAGAATATGTCCGTCGATCTGGCCTTTGACCAGGTAATCCTGGGCACCTATTTTGAGAGCTTCCAGCGTGGTCTTCTCGTCGTCGGGGTCAGTCATCACAACTATGGGAGTATTTGGATGCTCGTTTTTCAGCGCCATCAGCGTATCTATGCCCTGACAGTCGGGGAGATTGAGGTCGAGCAGCACGACACTGATGTTGTTATGTTTTAGCAGTTCCATGCCCTCGGCCAGGTTCATCACGTATTTATCCTGGCAATCGATGCCGGGGGCCTCTTTTACTAGCTTTCTGATTAAACGTGCATCCGCTGAGTTGCCCTCAATAATCAGGATGGTGATGGGCTTTTCCTTCTCATCAGGTGTAGGCATTTATTCTCCTCTGGCTGACAGGATCAGCACAATATTAGTAGTGATTGCTGACTGTGTGCCGGGACCGGTATATCACTGTGCAGGCGTTTTTCATAGATGCTTTCGGGATGTCCCATCACCGGGACGCCTTGCCGTGCCGGATTTTCTTTCATCAGCGGGACGCTGACGGTATTTTCTTTTACTAATATATCATATATATATTGATTAGTCAGCCAGTCTGTACAAATTTCTATATGCGGCTGAAAAATCCGGATCTTCACGCTCGAACTGCTCCCGGAGGTAACGCATTCTCTGCGCGAAATGCTCTCCGTCATGTTCGCGTACCAGGTTGAGCCAGTACCCGGTTTTCTCCCGGAAAAGCTCCTCTATGCCTGCCATGTCCGGCAGGCTCATCTGCAGTGAGGAATAGAAATCGGGGTCCTCTGAAAGGACGGCCTCCGCCAGTGTCAACAGCAGGTGGAAGCTGGTGCCACTCACCTCCCCCGCCTCCTTCAGGCTGTTCAGGCTCAGCAGTGTATCTGCCGATACGAGAGCGATGAAATGGGGCAGGCCCAGCACCATACCCATCAGTTGATCGTGCTCCGGTGGGGACATAATGGTCACCTTGGCGCCCCTGCTTTCGAGCTGCCGGCGTAACTGCTCTGCCAGCGATCCCTCCTCATCTCCGACAGGTGTAAATACGAACCGCTGCCCCTGTAGCGATTCGGCGCCCGGGCCGAACATGGGGTGCGTGCCCAGTATGCGGCAGCCGCTTAAATATTTATGCATTATCTCGACCGGGCGTTGCTTGACGGAGGCGATATCGAATACGTATTGCCCGGGCCTTGTATGCGGCGCTATCTCACGTACCACATCCTCCAGGCTGCCGATGGGAACGGAAATAATAATCACCTGAGCCTGCTTCACGGCTTCCTCAAGCGGCGCAGCCCGGCAGCTCAGCTCCCGTGCCGCCTCCTCAAGCTTCTGCAGGCTGCGGCCTGCTATCGTGACCTGCAGGCCCTCTTTTGCGAGAAAGCGAGCAAGCCACCTGCCCATCTTCCCGTATCCGCCTATGATGGAGATCTTCGTAACTTTATCGCTCATGTTTGCCTGGCTTTTGGATAGGACCCCAGCACCTTGAGGAAAAGCGAGATATCCTCCAATTGTATCAGCGTCTGCTGCACTGCGCTATCGCTGCGGTGCCCCTCGAAATCCAGGTAGAAATTATATTCCCAGGGCTTTTGCCGGGTGGGACGCGACTCTATCTTCGTCAGGTTGATTCGCCTTTTGGCGAATTCGCCCAGCGCCTGGTACAGCGTACCCGGTTTATGTTTGAGTAAAAAGACGATGGAGGTCTTGTCATCGCCGGAAGGAGGGGCATCAGTGCGGCCGAGAACGAAGAACCGGGTGGTATTGCGGGGATTATCTTCGATCTCGCGGTCCAGTATTTTCATATCGTAAATCTGCGCGGAACGGGCGCCGGCGATGGCCGCCCCGTCCAGGATCTTCTTCTCCTTGATCATCTTCACACTGCCCGCCGTATCGTAGGTCGGTATGATCTCGCAGCCCAGGTGCCGTAAGTATGCCTGGCACTGCGCCAGGGCCTGCGGATGCGAATAGATCCGGTTGATGGATGACATCGAAGCGCCGCGGTTGGAGATCAGGCAATGAGAGACCCTGATCTGCGTCTCTCCGCAGACCATCACGTCCGCGTCCAGCAGCAGATCGTAGGAGCGACTGATACTGCCTTCCTGGGAGTTTTCAACCGGCACTATGCCGTAGGGCACGCCGCCTTCCTGCACCAGTTTGAATACTTCGTCGAGCGTTTCGCAGGGGCGTGTCAACACGGAATTGCCGAAGAAGTCGAAGGCCGCCTCCTGGCTGTAGGCGCCGTCCTGTCCCTGGAAGGCTATTTCTATACCCTGTACGCCTCTCGATGCAGCGATAATCTGGCGGTATAGCCTCTCCACGTCTTCCGGATTGATGTTCTCTTTTTTCGCCAGACGCCTGACGTGGTCGACGACCTCCGTTTCGCGGGCGGCATCCTGGATACGACCCCGTCCCTTCTTCTTGAGGTCTCCTATCTTGCGGGCCGCCTTCAACCGCCGGGACAACAGCTTAACTATATTTGAATCGATGCTGTCGATGTCTTTTCTCAAATCGTCCAAACTCATGAGATTATTCTCCCTATATGGCCCGCCCGCAAGGCGAAGTCGCATAGCACCAGCGACATCATGGCTTCAACCACGGGCACCGCCCTCGGCACGATGCAACTATCGTGCCGGCCTTTTATGGATAGATCGATCGTCCGGCCCGTCTTGAGGCTGACGGTCTTCTGGCTCTTGCCTATTGACGCAGTAGGTTTGAAGACTATTCTAGCGATGATGGGCATGCCGTTGCTCAATCCGCCCGAGATGCCGCCTGCGTGGTTGGTAAGAGTGACTATTTTCTTATTTTTCACGCTGAAGAGGTCGTTGTGTTGAGATCCCCGCATAGATGCCGCGCTGAAACCGGCGCCGAATTCGACAGCCCTGGCGGCGGGTATGGCGAAGAAAGCTTTGGACAGCTCTCCCTCCAGCGTGTCGAAGACGGGCTCCCCCAGCCCGCCGGGAACATTGAGCGCCAGCGCTTCCACCGTGCCGCCGATGCTGTCGCCCTCCTTCTGCACGGCCTGGATCACGGCTATCATTTTTTTTGCCGTCGCAGGGTCCGCGCACCTGACCGGGTTCTTATCTACGTTGCGTCTCGTGATATACGAAGGGTGAGGGTCGGCCCTGATGTCACCGATCTGCATGGTGTGGGCGATAATCTCAATCCCGCGCAGCGACAGCAGCTTCCTGGCTATTGCGCCCGCCATGACGAATCCT
>JAQTLG010000088.1 GCA_028715025.1 Dehalococcoidia bacterium
CACCCTCGACTTCCAGCATCGGCACGATCCCGTGGTAGCGGTAAATAACGCCCTGATGGAAGGTGGATTTCACGCCTTCTGTTTTAACCTGTTTTGAATAATCCGTCTCCCTCATATTGCCCGGGAAACTGGTCAGGTCGATGATAAAGGCGGCCAGTAAGATGATTACCAGCGCCAGCACGCCCAGAACACTCCAGATTATCGTCCGCTTAGTCTGCGTTTTCATTTGCTGCATCCTCCATCGCCCGTTTTCGCTTTACAGGCCCAGTAATCTGGCTGCATTCAGCCCCAGCCATTTCTCTTTGACCTTGTCTTTGAGCGGAAGGGCCTTGAGTTCGTCCACGCAGCGCTGCCAGGGCACCATGTCGTCCGTGGCAAATAGCACACGGTCCTGCAACAGGCTGTTGCCATATACCATCAGCGGCTCCCAGCCTGTCCCGGGGGTGCCGATGTACTTGGGAGCTACCGCCCCGATCTCGATGTATACGTTTTTGTGTTTCCATGCCACTGCCACCAGCTCGTTCACCCAGGGCCAGCCGCCGTGATTGGCAACGATTTTGAGATCGGGAAAATCACACGCTATATGATCGATATATACGGGTCGGCTGAAGTCAATGCTGCGGTCGATGGTGAAGTTGATGGATGAGTGGATCGTCACAGGTATGCCCAGCTCCTGGCACTTGGCATAAACAGGGTAAAGCCTCCTGTCATTGGGATACATGCGCTGAGCCCAGGTCTGGAAATTGACACCGCTGAAGCCGCGCTCCTTCACCTCGCGCTCGACAACTTTCACCATATCGTCATCTTCCAGAGCATTCACGGTCAGGTAATAGCGAGGGAACTTCTTGGGATATTTCCTGGCTATTTGATAGGCAGCGTCGTTAAGTTTCCTGTAGTCTCCCAGCGCCCATTCGGCCTGCAGAACACCGTATGTAACCCCTGCGGCATCCATGGCCTTGACCATGCTCTCGGCAGTCACATCGTACATGGCGGAAACTTCATATGCAGACTCGGCATAGCCCCGCATAAAACTGTTCAGAAACAGATTTTTAGCTTCCTCGACGTCATCAACCCATTCACGTATAGGCACCGTGACCCGAAAATCTATAATCATTGTTCTGCTCCTTCTTCAATCACTTTTTCTTGGTCTTATCCAGCGCCGCTTTAGCGCGCATAGCAGCTTCAATACCTGTTATGCAAAGCACCACGTCATGCGCCTCCATTTCAAACTGCTGCTCATAATCCTGGTAAACGCCGTAGTTCATCTGCCTCTTGGTAAGCTTGATAGAAAGCGATGAGTTGGCGATTATCTTTTTCAGCATGTTTATTGCTGTCTCTTCGAGCTTATCCGGCGGCACCACAAAATTGACCAGACCCCACTGTTCGGCCGTTTTGGCATCGATGCGTTCATTGGTGAAGGCCATCCACTTGGCCCTGCCTACACCGATCAGCAGGGGCAGTAGTTTAGTGCCGCAGTTGGTTATACCGGCGCCCACATTGGTTTCGGGGAAGCCAAACTTGGTATCCTCGGCTGCAATACGTATATCGGCGCTCATTGCCCACTCGCAACCGGCCCCCAGGGCATAGCCATGCAGAGCAGCGATGACCGGTTTCTCCATGTTGAGCATAATCCGGGTCGTGTCCTGCAGGACCTCCACATATCGCAATATGTCCTCCACCTGCATACCCAGCGGGCTTTCGGAAAGGTCATCGCCGGCACAGAAAGCCCGGCCTTCGCCCTTGATGATCACTCCTTTTACTTCGGCATCTAACGCCGCCTCGGCCAGTGCCTGGTGAAAATCCCTGGTGAGCTGTACGTTGATGGCGTTCAGCACCTTGGGTCGGTTGAGCTTGATGACCGCTATCCCATCGGCTTTTTCGTAGATCACAGTCTCATATGCCATTGTTTCCTCTCCTTGCTTATCATTTTAGCTTCCAGACGGGCGACCTCTTCTCAAAAAAAGCGGTGATGCCCTCCCTGGTATCATCCATCTTCAGAATAGGTACGGTGACAGCTTTAAACAGGGCCAGGCTGTCCTCCAGTGACATATAGCGGGCCCTTCTGTTGATATCCTTACAGGCCCACAGGGCAACCGGTCCGTTGCCGCATATCTTCCTGGCCAGAGCTGTAGCGGCGAGTATCAGCTCGGCAGGTGGAACCAGCCTGCTGACCAGACCGATCCGGTAGGCCTCCTGCGCGCTCAACCGGTCTCCCGTCATCAGCACCTCCATGGCAGTGGACGCCGGGATCATACGTGAAAGCATGATCGAGGCATAGGCATCAACCGTGTTCAGCTTCTGGTCAGGCGTGCCCAGCGAGGCCGTCTCGGATGCAATCCTTATATCGCAGCACAAAGCCAGCGTGAATCCCGCGCCCAGACAGTAGCCGTTGACAGCAGCGATGAGCGGCTTCTTTATATTGGCCAGCTGCCAGTCGTAGTCGGCCTCCCAGTTTGCGCCCGCGTCGATATGCTCGGTATCGGTCAGGTCGGCCCCCGCACAGAACGATCTCTGGCCGGCCCCTGTGACTATACCAACGTAGAGGTTGTCATCGGCATCGAAATCGTGCAGCGCTTTGATCAGATGGCGGCTGAGCTCCACACTCATGGTATTAAGCTTTTCAGGGCGGTTGAGCGTAATATACGCGATGTGTTCCTTCTTCTCATATATGAGAATAGACATATGATCCTCCCCGGCCTGCAGTTTCTGCGGGCGCAATATAAAAAGATTATCTGAACAAGGTTAGAGAATGACCTTCTTTTCCTTGAACTTGCCTATGTCCTCCCAGCTATATCCGAGCTCCAGCAACACTTCCTCGGTGTGCTGGCCGAACTCGGGCGCGCCGAAGGGCGTGCGCTCAGGTGTGCCCTTGAGTTGAATGGGGCAACGGATTCCTTTCACTTTACCGTAGCCGAAATGATCGTACTCTATGATGTAACCATTCTCAAGTGCAACGGGGTCTTTAATCACCTCGGTGGGGGTTTGCGCAGGCGCCCAGATCAGGCCGTTCTCATCGAACCTGGGGGCGAAGTAGTCACGCGGATGCCTGGCAAACTCGGCATCCAGCAGCTTGATCAACTCGGCAGCGGCCTTGCACCTGTCAGCATGTGTGGGATACTTTGTCAGCCAGTCTTCCCTGCCCACGCTTTTACATACACCCGGCCAGAAGCGATCGGTCTGCAGCATCTGGAACATGAACCATTTATCATCCTTAGCGGCATAGGTGTTGTACAGCGGATTGCCCACTGTGAACCGGGACTGCCTGCCCAGTTCCATGTTGTAAACCAGCGCGCCCTGCACGTCTATGCCAGCGATCCACATGCCGTTACCGTAGAGAGACAGCTCGACCAGCTGCCCCTTGCCGGTCTTCTCACGGGAATAGAGCGCCAGCGAAATGGCGCCCAGCGCAAAAACGCCGGTTGTATTATCGCCCATCGCGCCCCGCAGCGGGACGGCGGGAGTGCCCGGCTCGCCCATGGTCGACATGATGCCCGATCGAGTCCAGAAAGCCGTCTCATCAAATGCCTGCCAGTCGGCGCCCGGGCCCTTCGAGCCGTAACCGGTGATATTGCAGTAGACCAGACGCGAATTCAACTTGCTGAGCGTATCGTAATCCAGCTTGGCGCGCTTGAGTGTGGAGGGCCGAAGGTTAGCTAAAAAGACATCGGCCTGTTCCACCATTTTATACATGATCTTGCGGCTCTCTTCCTGTTTGAGGTCAAGTGTAATACACCTCTTGCTACGGTTGGCCATCTCCCACATCCAATTAAATCCTATGTCCAACTCCGCCGGCAGTACGCCCGACGAGAACATCGCCCTTAACGGGTCGCCCTCGACCGGTTCCACCCTGACGACATCGGCGCCATGCTCGCCCAACCACATCCCACAGGTGGGTCCGGCGAACCAGGTGGAAAGCTCAATAACTTTTACTCCATCCAGTGCTGATGCCATATATGTACCTCCTGAAAATTATTCTATTTACACACCGGTGAAAATTCCCATTTCATCGCGAATATATATCTTCAAAACAATAGACCGCCCGGAAGCCGCGGCAGCATACGCATAAAGCTGCCGCGGCCTCGGTGTCTAACTTAAACGTTTTATATTTGTCTCTGATCGCTACGGTCACATGGTAAGTTTTTCTTCAGCTTCAGCCAGGGTGGCATCGGCAACTTTCCGAAGGTTTGTGCTCAGGTCAATACCCTTGCCTTTGAGGTAAGCTTTGCGTATGAAATAATAAATAACGCCGACTACTAGGACTCCGATAAACACAAGGACGGTATATGGCACCTGGGTTGGATTGCCGTCCTTATCCATGGTATCGAGGAAGATGCCCATCAACAGGATGAAGCCGGAGGTGATTGCCGTACCCAGGAAGGTGAACCAGCGCCAGAATCCGTTGAATTTGAAGATAGCCTTCTTGTACAATTCCGGCAGCTTGTTGGGAATGCGCAGCACGCAGTAGGCAGAGACGACCTGTATCAGCATCAACGCCAGCACAGCTGCCAGAGCGTACTTATCAATGGTGGCGGAAAACATTATGCCTACCACTTCCAAAATGAGGACTATCAGAACAGCCACATCGGGCGTCTTAAATTTGGAGTGCAGATGCGCCGCAGCTTTAGGCATAAGGCCGTCACGCGCCCAGGCAACCAGGTCACGAGCGCATGACATTGTAAGGGCGTTGATGGTAGTCAGAATGGCGCCCATGGCAGCTATGAAGATAATCCAGATGCCCACGCCCGGCATCATCTTGCCGGCTTGCAGCATGATGGCGGGTGAGCCGGCCTTGGCCACCTCTTGCCAGCCCATCGACGCTACCAGTGCGAACGGCTGCCATGTGTACAGCACCACAATGATTATGAAAGCGATGATTAGCGCCAGCGGCAGGTTGCGGCGCGGATTCTTTATCTCCCCGCCGATGTCAGCCAGAGCCACCAGTCCCGCCCAGGAGAAGCTGGCCAATACCATCACCACCACGAACATCATGACACCGTTGGGGAAAAGGGGAGTAAGATTGGCCGTGCTCATGTTGGCGGTGCCGACGATGCTGAAAATGACCATGCCCAGTATGAAAGCAACGAACAGGATAGCCTGGATCCAGTTGGCTATCTGTACGCCAAGATAGTTAATCAGCGCAAAGAATGCGACTATCAGTATGGGCAGTACCCAGGGATGAAGGCTGAAAGCCGGATTAAATGTCTGTATAAAAGCGATTAAATACTGAGAGAAGCCTACGGCCACCAGGATATTTGATGCGATTATGGCCAGCACGGCTGAAAACGAAATAACAGCGCCCCAGAAAGGGCTGAGAACTCGTGTGACTGTAACGAAGTTGGCGCCGGTCACGGGCAACGTGCCTGTCAATTGGATCTCATAAAGCACCACAAAAATAGCAGGTATGGCCGCTGCCGCATAGGCCAGGTAGACGCTGGGGCCGGCCATGCCGGTCATGCTGGGGACCAGCACAAAAATGGAAGCGCCCACCACCAGGCCGGTGATCATGGCCACTGCTTCGAACAACCCCATTGTCCGTTTCATTATCTCGGGTTTTTGTTCTGCCAAGTTCAACCTCCGTCATTAATATTCATTGAAATGCCGTAAACAACCGGTTATTAACTCTGCTATCTCCTCTGCACCTCCTTACGGGATTCACTTTTTTTATATGCTTCCGTTATATAATCCATGCAGAATAAATTCGGTCTGCTTCTCAATGAACTGGTCCGAAGTATAACGCCGGCCCAGCCACCAGCGCCTGAAAGCCCACATATCGCCCAGTACTATAATGGAGTGCGCGGCCAGAGCAGTATCTTTTATCTTATATATACCCTGCTGACGCCCGAGTTCGATCAACTTCTCAAATAATGAAGCGAGTACCATGTCGTTTTCCATCAGCCTCTTTCTCTGATCAGGAGGCAGATTTCTGGTTTCCTGGTGCCAGAAAAGGACTATGCTCTGCGCTTCATTGGTATACTCCATGTAAAGTCTGAGTGCACGCTTCATCGCTTCCTCCGGCTGAAGCTTGGCCAGCACCTCGGTGGTCATCCTCACAAATTCATTCGTTCCCATCACCGCAAAATCGAGAAAAGCCGTGATAATGTCATCCTTCGATTTAAAATAGTGGTACAACGTGCCTACCGTTATGCCGCTGGCCTCGGCAATATCCCGGACTCCGGTATTTAAGGTGCCCTTCCTGATAAAAAGCCCGGCGGCCGCTTTAACTATCTCCCATTTCTTGTGACCAGCCTGCTGTCCGAGCTTATCCGCCACTTCCTGATAGCTGCCCAGCATATCCAAATTTTTACTCGACATTATACTCTCACCTGCGATCAATCAATCAAGCGCTCGATAGACTGGTAAATTTTAAAGCAGGGTGCTGGGTTTGTCAATAGGTTATTTTGCGTATATCCGGATGGCGGAAGGGTGGCATAGGAAACGCCCTGCCGGGAAACAGTGGCCTGATGAAATGCCACCTGACGGCAGGGCGTTTTTTACTTCTATAGGATCAGATTATTCTCAAAACTCAGGCTGACAGTTTCTCCTCGGCCTCCGCCAGCGTGGCATCGGCGACTTTCCGCATGTTTACGTCAAGGTCCACGCCTTTACCCTTGAGGTAAGCTCTGCGTGCCATGTACCATATTGTGCCCAGCACCAGGGTACCCACGAAGATAAGCACCACCCAGGGGAACCTGGTCGGGTCACCATTTTCATCCATCATATCGAGGAAAATGCCCGACAATAGTATGATGCTGGAGGTAATCAGTGCGCCGATATAGGTAAACCAGCGCCAGAAGGCATTGAATTTGAACAGGGATTTCTTATAA
>JAQTLG010000089.1 GCA_028715025.1 Dehalococcoidia bacterium
GGCCGCCTTTATCATCGACCTGACCAGTTTCCCGGGCAATATGAGGGAGACGGATTATTCAAAACAGGTTAAAACAGAAGGCGTGAAATCCACCTTCCATCAGGGCGTTATTTACCGCTACCACGGCATCGTGCCGATGCTGGAAGTCGAGGGTGATTACTATGAGATGGGATTGCAGTATGGGGCTCTTCTGCGGCCGGAGATCGTGAGCGGCATGGCCGCCATGGAAAAGATACTCAAGTGGAATGCTGAAGAGATGGGAGTTCCCTATCCGGCACTGGTGGGCATTATTAAGTATCAAGCGCGTCAAATGGCCGGTTCCCTGCCTCAGAGATATCAGGATGAGATGAAAGGCGTTGCCGACGGCTCCGGGTTGCCTTATGACACGGTTATCTCCTGCTGCCTGTTTTACGACATCGGCATGGCAATGGATTGCACAGGCGTCTTAATGAGGGGAAAAGACGGCTCAATCATCCAGGGGCGCAACAATGATACTGCCGGCTTCGGCGGTGAAGAGCTGGCCAAAATGACCGTCGTGGTCAGGTATAAAGCCACGGGTAAAAACGTTGTCATACACATGGACCAGCCTCTTTATATGGGCGTGGAAACCGGCTACAACGATAAAGGGCTGAGTTTCGGTGAAGAGACGCTGCGCATCAATAAGCCCAACCCAAACGGATTCAGCCTGCCCTATCTGATACGCATGATCATGGAAGATTGCTCAACTTTAGATGATATTTACCCATACTTTGACAGATATCCCACTATTGCGGCCTATGGCTGCGTTTGGAGCGACCTGGATGCCGGCAGGGGTGCCGTGGTGGAGCTTACACCCACAGCATGGGCTAAAAATGAGCTCAAAGGCTCCCTTTTGTGGAATTTCAATCGCATCTATGACCCCAAATTGGCTGAGCAGCAGAAACCCTCCCGCAGTATAAATAACATCAACATCGACCGTGAGGCGGTAGCCTCAGTATTCCCCGCGAAAGACACATACACGGTTGAGGACACCGTCGCTTTCGTCCGCGCGCAGACCGGGCCTGGCGGGACGGACTATTCCTGGTGCGGCAGTAAAATCCCGGTGTGCAATTGGATGGCTTCACAGATGATGGTCTTTGATTCTAAAAGCGACGGCTTTTATATGGCTGTCGGTCCCTACTATGCGGCGCGCCAGGATATCTATCACTTTTATAATGATTTCTCGCGGAAGCCGGAGCTTTTCATGCCGGCTGTGCCGATTGAACCGGTGGTAGAAAAAGCGGCGCAGATTGAGAACCGCCTGATCAGCAAAGTGGAGAAGCTCCAGGCCTTTATCGATCTGGCTGCAGAATTCAAAGACGATGCCAATGTTCAGTTCATAGTTGCCTACAAAGCCTTCAGGCTTTCCCGCATGGATATTTTCCCCGGATATGCCCGCAAAGCCTTCTCTATGGATCCGGGCAACTCAGAATATCAAATGTACGCAGGCATGGCTGACTATTTTAATAAAGATATGGAAAAAGCGGTGGACCTGCTGGATGAAGTGACCGCCAGGTATCCTGAGCAGGACCTGATCAGGCTTACGGTACTGGAGAGGGCCAGCGTCTCCGCGAATCCGCAAAAAACAGCATCGTATAAATGGCAGAAGCAGGCTGTTATCGATAAGTACGGGGCGCAGGCCTATTATAATGCCAATATACTGCCGCTGGTCGATGCGCTCGACCAGGCAAAATAATAGAGCCGGATGAGACGATATGTTACCGGTACTGGATTTGGTTAACTTCTTGCGCTGTAATCAATCCTCAGTGTTGATAGGTTAAGCCCGGAACTGATAATATTCTTGATCTGCCGATACCATGATTCGGGCATATCAACACTTGTCCGTAACGACACAATATATTATATGAGGATCGATTACGATGAAGGTTGACTTTAAATGGATCGGAGGAGCGACATGGGTACTGCAGGCCGATAGCATTAAAATAGCCTGTGATCCGGTCCTGTGCCCTGAGGGGTATGTTCAAGACTACAAGTTTTTTAAAGCCAGGAGATTAAATGACCCTCAATATAACGGGTCTGATTTCGAAGACGTCAATCTGTGGCTGTTAACTCATAATCATGAAGATCATATCGATAAAGATGGATTTAAACTGATTGATAAAAATTCGACCATCGTTGCCCACGAAGGACTGAGAGCATATTTCACGGAGGATATTTACAGCGACATAAGGTTCCTCGGTTGGGACGAAAGTTCAGAGATTCTTGCTGATGGTATAAGTATTAAGATCAAAGCAATGCCTGCAATACATGCAAAGAAAGCTTCTATGGGCGGCATGATAGGTAACGGAAACGGTTATATTCTTAACATTATCAGGGATAGCTCAAGATACTGCATATACGTCACGGGAGACTCGGTCTACAATAGCAATGTAAAAAAACATATAGGCACATCAAACATAGATTTAATAATCGTAAATGCAGGTTCAGCCATGGTCGGTGAATCACCCTTATCGCGCACCATCGGAAGGATTACCAATAATATACGTGATGTTATTAAAATGAACAAGGAATTGAATCCGGGGACGTTAATCCCCGTTCATTGGGGAACATTCTCTCATTATACTGAAAAAATTACTCACGGGTCGTTCAGTCAATACCACAATATTAAAATTGTTAATCCGGGAGAAAGCGTTAACATATCCCGATAACAATTCATCTTCATAGTGCAGTCAGCGCTGGAATAAGAACACATCCCCCCGCCACCCTCCAGGCATAAAATCCCGGTCGAAATATTGTGATAATGTTGCACCATATCAAATTAAATATATCGATAATGTGTATATCGATATTGACATGTATCATACTAAAGTGGTACTATCCGATGGCGTCTCTATATTGATCTTGTTCGGTCACAGGGTTGTTCGGCATAAATATCTGTTCGGGAGGTAAAGATGACTGAGACAAAGAGAAGGTATTTTACAGAGAGCGAGTTGAAGGAGCTGGGTGAGGAGACGGTGAATTCTCTTTTGAAAGCGATCGAAGCCGGAGATCTGGAGAAGGCGAAGAAGCTCACAAAAAGGATGCATCGCGAGTTCTTTTTCGTGCATGAAACCCTCAGAGATTGGATAACCTCGTTACTGAGCTATATTTACCTTCAACAAGGCGAAGAAGGCGTGTACAAATCCATGCACGATGCATTTCAAACGCCCGTAGAGATAATGGCGGCTGCATATAGAAGCCAGGATGTCGCTACCCAGGCCAAGATGCTGGCGGCGGGATTCAGGGCGCATCTCTGTCCCGTAGTGGTCGAGGAGGATGATGAGAAGTTTAGTGTGATGATGTCTCCCTGTGGCAGTGGCGGCAGGGCTATTACCAATAAAGGCTATGAGCCGACGGGAAAATTCGCCAGGGTGAAAAAAGCGCACAAGATGACATTCGGCAGGACGGATTTTCCCATTTACTGCGCTCACTGCGCCCTTCAGGACATCGTGCCCATGGAAAAAGATGGATATCCGATCTGGGTCATCGATGTGCCTGAAAAAGTCGGCGAGGCGCCCTGCAAATACTACATTTACAAGGATCCTGACAATATTCCTGCCCGCTTCTACGAGAGATACGGGCTGAAAAAGCCACCGGCAAAATCGAAGAAATGATTGCGGTCCCCTGCATTACAAGAGGGTTGTGTAAAATCCCAGGTCGCGCAAGCCGTCGAGTTCTTGCAGCGCTGGCTGGCTCGGAATATAGCCAGCTATAATTCATTCGTGTCCAACCGCTCAGTCAAGCATGCCCATTTAAAGGCATAGTGTTATTGAAGATTAATTGCGTCCGGCACTGGCGCATGTTCATTTACTCGATTCCCCGAGTAATATTGTGATAATGTTGCGTCATATCAGATTATATATATCGATAATGTGTATATCGATATTGACATGTATTTTATTAAAATGTTATTATCCTGTGAAATTTTCGTGCCGACCTTGATCGTTCAAGGTGTTATCCAATATCGATTATTAATTGGGAGGTAAAAATGGCAGAGGCAAAAAAACGTTACTTCGCACAAAGCGAACTGAAGGAGATGGGTGAGGAGACGGTGAAACTGGTTCAACAGGCGATCGATGCAGGGGAGCTCGAAAAGGCCAAAAAGTTGAATCGCAGGATGTATCGCGAATTTGCGTCACAGCATGATAATTACCTGAACTGGGTTACCTCGTTGCTGACGTTTATTCAAAATCGTCTTGGTGATGAGGCCGTATATGAGTCCATATACGGTGCATTTGAGGCACTGGGAGCCCTTGCCGATGCGTACCGGGGTCAGGATCCCGGCAAACAGGCGGCCATGCTGGCGGCGGGATTTAGAGGACACCTGACCTCGGCAGTTGTCGAGGAAGACGATGAGAAGTTCACTGTAATGATGGCTCCCTGCGGCAGTGGAGGGAAAATCGTTGCCAACAATGGTTATGCGCCGACGGGGAAATTCGCAAAGCTGAAAAAGCCGCACAAGATGACTTTCGGCAAAGCCGATTTCCCGATTTACTGCGCTCACTGCGCCCTGCAGGATATAGTCCCCATGGAAAAAACCGGCTATCCCATTTGGGTCATGGAGACTCCCGACAAGGTCGGCGAAGTGCCCTGCAAATACTATATCTATAAGAATCCCGATGATATACCGGCCCGCTTCTATGAGAGGTATGGACTGAAAAAGCCGCCGGTAAAATCGAAGAAATAGCTTTCATCAAATCTAAAGCACTGGTTAATAACAGGGGGAGTGAATTATGACTTTTGCACTTGAAGGTGTCAAGGTACTGGATCTCTGCCGCGGTTATCCGCCGGCTTTTGCCACAATGCACCTGGCTGATTTTGGGGCGGACGTGATAAAGGTCGATCCTGTCGGCTTTACATCCTCTCTGCCGGGAGGAAATGAGGAAGACAAGATCAGCGCATACACCTTTATCGACCGCAACAAGCGCAGCATCAAACTAAATATGCGATCCGATGCCGGCCGCGAGCTGCTCTTCAAGCTGGCCAAACATGTGGATATCCTGGTCGAAAATTCGCGTCCAGGAACCATGGAGCGCCTGGGCATCGGCTATGCGACTTTAAAAGATGTCAATCCCCGACTGATATATTGTCAGGTCAGCGGCTACGGTCAGACCGGACCCTATAAGGACATCGTGGGACATGATGCCAACTTCATGGCCATAGCGGGCACGCTCAGTATGATCGGCCCTGCGGACGGTCCTCCTTGCTGGCCGAGCAATATCATCGCCGACTTCGCGGGCGCCGGCCTGCATCCTTTGATAGGTGTACTGATTGCCTATATCGCGCGGGAAAGGACAGGCAAAGGCCAGCTGGTGGATATCAGCTACACGGATGCTGTTTTTTCCCTGACCTCTTTTGATATCACGATGCATTTAGTCACGGGAGAGAAGCGGCGCAGAAGCAAAACGGCTCAGACAGGAGGAGAGCCATGCTGCTCAACATATTTGACCAGGGACAGCGAATATATAACGATCCAGTTCATCGAGCCCCAGTTCTGGAAAAATTTCTGCGAGGAGATCGGGAAACCTGAGCTTACCGCGCGCCAGTGGTCTTTCACTGATGCGGACAAGCAGGAGATGTTCGGCATCATGAAGGAAATTTTCCTGACCAAGACGCGGGAGGAGTGGTGGGAGTGGGCCAAGCAAAGGCAGGTGATGCTGGCACCGGTCAGATATATAGAAGAGGCCATTAACGATCCCCAGTTGAGAAGCAGGGAAATGATAATGGAAAAAGAGCATCCCACGCTGGGGAAAATTCAACAACTGGGCAATCCGCTGAAGCTGTCGGATACGCCGCCCTCGTTCCGCACGTATTGTCCAAAGCCCGGCCAGCATACCGACGAAATACTTGCTGAGTTAAAGCTCACACAAAAACAGGTTGCTGATCTAAAACAACAGGGGGTGGTTCAATAACTGAGACAGATATTTCTTGAAGTTATCTTTATATGAGACCGGTTAGATTATTCCCACATAATTTGAGGAGGTTTTAATGGCGGACAAGCAAGAGAACAATAATAATCAGGAGGAGAAGTTACTTCTCCCTCTGCCCAAATGGAAATTCTGGTATGTAATGGTAATCCTTTACGCGCTGTACTTTCTGGATTTTGCCACCCGGGCAGTCGTCAGCCCGATGTTCCCAGTTTTAAAAGCGGAGCTTGGATTATCGGATACTCAACTGGGATGGCTGAGCACGATCGTGCTGGCCATGGTAGGTTTGCTCTCAATCCCGCTGTCCTATTTCATAGACCGCTGGCGCCGCGGTAGAATGCTTTCACTCATGTCTATCATCTGGAGTATCGCCTCATTCTTCTCAGGATTGAGCGTTAATTTCACCCAACTCCTCGTCACCAGAGGTATCCTGGGCGTGGGAGAAGCGAGCTTCAACTCGGGCGGCCAAGCACTGATCATGGCTATGGTGAAGAAGGCACGCAGGGCTACCGTTACCGGCATCTGGACTACGGCAACGTCCCTGGGCATGGCCTTCGGCATGGTGATCGGCGGCTGGGTGGCGGTCAACATGGGATGGCGCATGGCTTTTATGGTGGTTGCAATACCCGGTATTATCTTCGGCATACTGGCATGGTTCATGCCCGATTATAAGAACAGGCCTAAGGACCCGAACGGAGCCGCCAGCTCATCTTCCATGAGTTTCGGCAGCACTATGAAGGCCATACTGACTAATAAAACGGCCGTGATGCTGTTTATATCTTTTGGGCTTCTTTATTATTTTCTAAATACCATCGTTTACTGGCTGCCCACTTACTTTAACAGGTACATGGGTATGGATGTTACTA
>JAQTLG010000090.1 GCA_028715025.1 Dehalococcoidia bacterium
ATCCATCCTTCAGCCTCTCATTGATCGAGGTGGATCGTCCGGGCCCAACTTATACGGTCGACACTGTAGAGCAACTGGCGGGGGAAATAGGGCAAAGCTCAGAGATGTTTTTGTTGCTTGGTTGGGACAGCGTGGCTGAGCTGCCTTACTGGAAGGCGCCCTACCGTTTATCAAAGATGGTCAGGATCGTGACTTTCCCGCGTCCCGGATCTGCAAAGCCCGATCCCAAAGAGATTGAAAAGGCTATGCCGGGAAGCGCCGAAAGGATCATCTATATGGATCAACCCTATTTGAGCATTAGTTCCACCTGTATCAGGCAGAGAGTGAAAGAGGGGAAGTCGGTGCGTTACCTCGTGCCCGAGGGTGTAGCGCTATATATCGTTGAGCACAAACTGTATACGGCCTGATATAGATAAGCCTATATATCGAGATTCTTGACGCTGCGGGCATGGGCCTGTATGAAAGACTTTCGGGGCGGGACCTCGCTGCCCATCAATATATGGAATATCTCATCGGCTTTCATGGCATCGTCGACGCGCACTTTAAGTAAAGTTCGTGTGGCGGGATTCATGGTTGTATCCCACAGCTGCTCGGGACTCATCTCACCTAAACCTTTGTACCGCTGCACGTCCACCTTGCTGCTCTTCATAGATGCCAGCTTGTCATCTTTCTCGGCGTCTGAGTAAACCCAGTGCTGCTGCTTGCCGGACGCCAGACGGTACAGGGGAGGTTGTGCGATGAAAAGGTGCCCCTTATCGATTATGTCAAACATGTTTCGATAAAAGAAGGTTAAAAGCAGGGTACGGATATGTGCGCCGTCCACGTCTGCATCCGTCATTATGATGATCTGATGGTAGCGCAATTTATTATAGTCATAGCCGTCGCTGATTCCGGTGCCCAGGGCAGTGATCAACGCCCGTATCTCCTCGTGATCGAAGATCTTGTCCTTGGCGGCTTTTTCCACGTTGAGTATCTTGCCGCGCAGTGGCAGGATAGCCTGGAAATTGCGGTCGCGACCCTGTTTGGCCGAGCCGCCGGCCGAATCGCCCTCAACCAGGTATAATTCGCAGTCTTTCGGGTTGTTGCTGGCGCAGTCTGCCAGCTTGCCGGGAAGCGTACCGAACTCGAGGCCGGTTTTCTTGAGGATGAGGTCACGCGCCTTACGGGCAGCCTCACGGGCCTTGGCGGCCAGCAGGCACTTGTCTATTATCGATTTGCCCTCGTCGGGGTGCTTTTCCAGATACTCGTTAAGCTGGTCACTGGCAACTGATTCAACCTGACCCTTCACCTCCGGATTGCCCAGCTTGGCCTTGGTCTGACCTTCAAACTGGGGCGACCCGACTTTTACGCTGACAACTGCCGTCAGGCCGTCGCGGATGTCCTCGCCCGAAAGATTGGGATCATTATCTTTAAGGAACTTATTCTTTCTGGCGTAATCGTTGAGCACACGGGTCAGAGCTGCGCGGAAACCCGTCATGTGGGTGCCGCCCTCCTTGGTATTTACGCAGTTCGCGAAAGCGGTCACGTTCTCCGAATAGCCGTCGTTATACTGAATGGCGATCTCTACGGCGGTGCTGTTGACCCGGCCGGAGATGTAGATGGATTTATCCAGCACCTGGCGGTTCTTGTTTATGCGCCTGACCAGGCTGGCGATGCCGCCCTCGAAGAAATAGGTGGTATCGCGGTCCGTACGCTCGTCCCTGAGACTGATCTCGGTGCCCTTGTTGAGGAAAGCGAGCTCGCGCAGGCGCTCAGCCAGTTGATTAAAATCATAGCTGATCTCACCGAATATCTCGGTATCGGCCATAAACGAGATGGTGGTGCCAGTCTGGTCGGTCTTCCCCACAGACTTCACGTCCGCCTGACGGATGCCTACCTTGTATTCCTGCCGATAGATCTTTCCGTTTCTGGATACCTCGGCCCTCAGCCATGAAGAAAGTGCGCTGACCACCGATGCGCCGACACCGTGCAGGCCCGACGAGACGCTGTAGGCGCCGTCGCCGAATTTGCCCCCGGCATGCAGGGTTGTCATTACTACCTCAAGAGCTGATATGCCTTTTTCCGGATGTACGTCGACAGGTATTCCCCTGCCATTGTCGGAGACTGTTATGGAGTTATCTGCATTGATCGTGACCTGTATCTTGTCGCAGTACCCGGCCATCGCCTCGTCAATGCTGTTATAGACTATCTCGTAGACCAGGTGGTGAAGGCCGTCCTTGCCGGTGTCGCCGATGTACATGCCGGGACGCATGCGCACCGCTTCCAGTCCGTCCAGGACGCGGATATTTTCTGCATTGTAGTCGCCGTTGTTGGAACCGTTGATCTGTTCAGAGGTCATGGTTTATCTCTCACATTGAATGTCGCCCGTCCAAAATCTCCCGGCAAGCGAGGTATTAGGATAAGCATCACAATATATTGTGTTTGCTCAATCGAAGCACACAAGGACTTGCAATTTCAGAGAATAGTATAGCATATCCCGCGTGGAAATGCATCAGCCTCAGACGGGTTATTTTGCCTCTTGGATTCCCTGTCGGGCCAACTCATCCGCCCGCTCGTTCAGTTTATTCCCGGAATGCCCGGTGACCTTGATAAACTTTACCTTATATAAGGATGTCAGCGAGAGGAGCTTCTCCCAAAGGTCGCGGTTTTCCACCGGTTTCCTGACTGAGTTCTGCCAGCCGTTCCGCTGCCAGGTAGCATACCATTTTTTTTGCATGCAATTTGCCAGATATGCGCTGTCCGTGTAGACCTCTACGGCGTATTTACCCGACTTAATCTGTTCCAGCGCCCTGATACAGGCAATCAGCTCCATGCGTTGGTTGGTGGTATTTTTCTCGCTGCCATATATCTCTTTTAAGCGGCTGCCCTGCAACAGTACAGCGCCCCACCCGCCGGTGTTGTGGTGATACTGGTTGCCCGAGCAGGCGCCGTCGCAATATATAACGATTTTATCGGTTGCCGGCATGCACCAATTATACGTTATTTTGAACCTGTGCGAGTGGCCGTCATTTCCTTGCCGACCCAATGTAATCGATGTTAGAATTCACGTAATTTCATTTTCGTCGTATATACTATGATCTTAATTGGCGAAAACATCCACATTATTTCGAAGGCAGTCAGCGAGGCCGTCAGGGACAGGGATAGCGCGTCTATACAGGCTCTGGCAAAGGCGCAGGCCCGGGCCGGGGCTGACTATCTCGATTTGAATCTGGGTCCGGCGCGCAAAGAACCGGAAGAGGTGGCTTCGTGGCTGGTCGATACCGTTCAGGCGGTCGCCGACCTGCCGATATCTCTGGATACCATGAACCCTCTGGCTATGGAGGCAGGATTAAAGCTATGCCGGAAGCGGGCCCTTTTAAACTCGGCGTCGGGCAAGGCGGAGAGCAAAGAAAAGATGATGCCGCTGGCCGTTAAATACAGCACCCAGGTGGTTATCTCAGTCATTACCGATCAGGGCTGCCCGCCCGATGTCGATTCAAGGGTTGAAAGCATCATGGAGACTGTGGCTTACGCTAACGGCCTGGGCATCGATAACGAGGACATCTGGGTGGATCCTATCATATTGCCGGTCAGCGCCGATCAGAAGCAGGTGCGCGAGGCGCTGGAATTTGTAAGGATACTGACGGACCTGCTGCCGGGCGTCAAATCGGTGGTCGGCCTTTCAAATGTATCCAATGGAACGCCGGCGCCTTTGCGCGGCATCCTGAACCGTACTTATATGGTTATGCTGGAAAGGAACGGCCTCTACTCTGCCATAGCTGACGTGCTGGATCAGGAGCTGATTGACATTAATCGAGGCGGCTTGAATGATGCAAAGGTGCTTATTCACAGGGTGATGGATGGAGAGCCGGTCGATGCTGACACTCTGCCCGAGAAAGAAAAGAATTATGTAAAAACAGCCAGGGTACTGATGGGAGATGCGCTTTATTCGCATGCCTGGCTGGAAAGTTAGACGAGGTAAGCCTTATGGAATATAAAGCGCCCCTGGAAAAGTATACGGGCAGGATCAGGGAGATCACTTTAGGCAGGGGTGAAAAGAGCCTGAAGATCGGGGGCAGCAGTATATTGCCCCTGCACCATTTCGAGGGCAATGCCGCCAACAGGCCCGTGGTCGCACTCGAGGTGGACGATAACGGAGCTGCCGGCTGGGCCGGGAGCGCTGTGGAACCGTTCAAGGACGTGGTCAATGACCCTGTTAAGTGGGGGGCGCGCTGTCTGAAATTGGGCGCTGATCTGGTCTGTCTGCACCTGGAGGGAACCGACCCGAATGGTGCGAATAATACTCCGGCTGAAGCCGCCGCACTGGTCAAACGGATGACGCAGGAATTGGATTCACCATTGATCGTCTATGGTTGCGGGGATGATAAAAAAGATGTTGAGGTGCTGACGGCGGTTGCAGAGGCCTGCCAAAATAGTAATCTGTTGCTGGGCCCGGCAGTCAAGGAGAATTACGAGGCCGTATTGAAGGCGGTTGCCGATAACGGGCATTGCATTATTGCCCAGACGCCCATAGATATAAACCTGGAGAAAGAGCTTAGTGTGAAATTGCTCAAGCAGCTCCCTCCCGAACGAATAGTCATCGATCCGCTGAGCTCTGCGCTGGGTTATGGAATGGAGTATAGCTTCACCATCATGGAGCGGACCAGGCAGGTTGGCGTTGTATACGGTGATGCGGCCATGCAGATGCCTGTTATCGCTGACCTGGGCCGCGAATGCTGGAAGACCAACCAGGCCAGGTCGTACGGCGAACAGGGCATGCTCTGGGAGAGCATTACGGCCCTGAGCCTGCTTTTAGCCGGCGCGGACATACTGGTGCTCAGACACCCGGATAACTGCCGGCTGCTGAAGGAAGCGATCGAAGGCAAAATATAGGAGGCTTTCGTGGTGAGAAACGAGAGGCAGAAACGGGAGGCGGGAGATTTTATCGGGGCTGAAGATAGCTGGGAGCCACTCGGTCATACTCCGCTGCCGGACATGCTGGAGTTAAGGAACTGGGACCGCCGTCTGCTTCGAACATGGAAACCGTTCTATGTGCCCGTTACGGATAAATGCAGCCTCTGCAATTATGGTGAATGCGACCTGTCGGACGCAGGCAGGGGCGTTTGCGGGATGGATGCCCGGGCTATGCAGGCCCGGCTCACGCTCAGGACCTGTTGCGCGGGGCTGGCGGGCACACTGGCCGGGGCGCGCAGGGTTATAGATTTTCTGGTGGATAGGAAGGGCCGGGAGCTGCCGCTGTATCTGGGCGATAAAGTCGGAATAGAAGCCCCGCATATCCGGACGGTGCTGGGCATGAAGCCGGCCGTGCTGGGCGACCTGGAGAAAATACTGTGTTACATAGAGGATCAGCTTGCCCTGCTGCTGGCCTCCGGTAATGTGGGTTGCGAAGCTTCTATCGAAGATCTGGAATCCAAGGCCATGCATGCCTCCATGCTTGCACACGTTGCGATGGAGGCACAGGAGCTGGCCGACTGCTCCGGATTCGCATTTCCCTCTTCCAAAGCGGATACTGATTTTGTCGATGTGGGGTGGGCGGCGGTGGATAAACAGAAGCCGATTATTCTCATGGCGGGCAGCGATACGGTCCTGGCCGTGTGCCTGGTTGATTACCTGATGCACAGCAACCTGGAGGGCAAGATAGAGGTCGTCGGCGTCGGCCCGGTTGCCCATGACCTGGTTCGCTACAGCCCCAAGGCTAAAATCGCAGGGACGCTCTCCGGCCTGGCCTCATTTTTACGCAGTGGCGGTGCGGACGTTGTGCTGGGCGGTGGAGGAAACCTGCTGACTGATATCGCAGCCGAAACGCGGGCAGGGGGCGCGGCCTTCATCGCCACCGATGCGGCAGCGGCCTACGGCCTGGAAGACCGGTCGGCCGACGATACCGAGCAGATATTGATCGCGCTGCAGCGGGATAAGGCTTTGCTGGTGTCCGATCCTGTAAAAGCGGCTTCCGTGGCTGTGGAATCAGCGCTCAAGCTCTCGGCCTCCCGCGGCAAAGCGGCTCTTCAGGAAGACGGGATGCTTGGCAAGTCCGGCAGGATGCGGGTTGGCCGCGGACCGGTCATGGATACCGAAATAAGGAAGGTCGGGGCGCCGCTGGTGCTGGGCACCATACCGGGGGTCATCGCCATCGTGGGAGGATCGAACTACCCGGGATCGCCCGATGACATTGCGGACATTGCCGAGGAATTTGCCAAACGCAAGTACGTGGTCGCGCTGGCCGGGGACTCGGCCATCGCGGCAGCCCTCAAAACTGACGCTGAGGGAAAGTCCATCTATGAAAGGTATCCGCCCGATTTCGATGCCGGAGGAGTGATCAATATAGGCTCCGGCGCCTCTGCCGCGCACATCAGCGGCGCGGCCATAAAAATAGCCAGCATCTTCGCCGCGCTGCCGTTGCGTGCCAATTACGAGGTGGTAGCGGATTATATCCTCAACCGGGTCGGCGCCTGCGGGTTGGCCTGGGGCGCCTGCGGGGAGGACGAACTGGCTCTGGCCACCGGCTGCAACCGGCTGGGTATACCCGTCGTGGTTGGCCCGCGCTGCATCAAGTACGGCCGCCTCTATTTGAGCAAGCCGGGAGAGACGGACTGGAGCGTGATGGACGGGCGCGAAAGAAGGGTCGTGGATACGGGGGAGCCTTCTCCCGAGCACCTCATCAACCTGCTGGCAGATAAAGGTTCCGCCGTGGTAGCGCTGGCCAAGCTGTGCATGCGCAGGAATGATACGCCGCAGGGCAGGGCGACCAAGCTAACACACTATATCGGCCTG
>JAQTLG010000091.1 GCA_028715025.1 Dehalococcoidia bacterium
CTGCCTTGGCACCAGCAGTATCACAGCGGCGCAGAGCAGCAGACCAAGCGCCACTACAGCTATAATCACTATCAGCGCCCGGTGCTTCTTAAATTTATCGCCTGCAGAAAGGGGTATTTTATTTATTTCTTTCTCAAGCAGGCTTATCCTGTTGAGCAGGATCTTGCTCTCGGAATCAAATACATCGCTCTCGATCTCTCCGACTTTGAAACGGCTTTGAAGCAACGCCAGTTCCTCGCGGCATTTGTCCAGCTCAACTTTCTTGGGCAGGCTATGATTATCACTCATGTAAAAACACCGTATTTGACATATTATAACTGAATTTCAGCGTCAGGTCAGCTTTATCTGAATGAGTCCAGACGTTCCTCTATTTCCTCGATATTGATGAAGGGGCCGATTTTAATGGATGTAATGACGCCCTTATCGTTGATAAAATATGTGGTCGGCATGCCCCTGATATTATAGAGGTCGGATACAACTCCGCGCGGATCGAGGGGTATAACGAAATCCATGCCATTGGCCGAGGCGAAGTAAGCCGTGCTGTCCGCGTTGTCCAGACAGCTGATGGCGACAACCACAATGCTGCCGTCGTTGTATTTATTGTGTATCTCTTTAAACGCGGGTATTTCGAGACGGCAGGGGCCGCACCATGTGGCCCAGAAGTTTAGTATCACATTTTTACCGCGGTAATCGCTGAGCTTGAATTCCTTAGCGTCAGTGGTGGGCAGAGTGAAATCGGGCGCGGCAAAACCGATACTGGTACCTGTTTTCACATCCGTTTGCCCCGCCGGTTCAGATGCTGAAGAGGGGACCGGTATCGAGGCATTCGCATGTATGACTCTGTCTGCAACAGCAACCGCTGCAATAAGTACGATAATTGCAGCCAGAACTATCCACAATAATCGGTTCGTCTTCGAAAAATCCATAATATTGCCCGGTCACAGCAACGATCCTGAATAATATCTTGTTTCAGAGAACAATAATATGATCAACGTCTCAGTCCCATTAAATATCACTGGAGTCCCTGAGACGAATTGGCCGTCATTCTCTTTTTACGTCAGGGCATAAGTTTCTGCACTTCGCTGACCAGTTCCTCCTTGGTGGCAAAGCTGCCGATCTTTATAGATTTGATATTGCCGTCTGTTCCGATAAAAAACGTGTTCGGGTCCGCATTTTTGGGGCAGCAGAATTTCTGATAAATGACTGTTTTTAAATCGATCAGAGTTGTGAAGCTATATCCGTTTTGGCTCAGGTAATTCTTGGTTGTATTGATACTGTCCTGCGTATTTATGGAAAGGAAGACCAGCCCCTTTGGTCCATATTGCTCGACTACTTCCTTAAAGTACGGCATCTCTTTCTTGCATTCGATACAACTGACCGACCATGTATTGATAACGATGGGTTTGCCCGCATAGTCGCTCAGACTATGGTTTATCCCATCGATACCGGGCAGGGTGAAATCGGGCGCTTTATCGCCGATTTTAGGGCAGGCCGACGCGGGCGTTCCGCAGCCGGACAGCAGGACGGCGCAGAAGAGCGCTGTGAGAATGATGGGTAATGCAGATTTCATTGATGTCTCTCTCCTGTTATAACGCATTCAGGTTGCAAACCTGCTCAGCCAGGTAAGCTGGCCGGTCAGCATCAATATACCGACTATTATAAGCAGTATGCCGCTTATAATAGAAATGAGGCCGAGGTGGCGGTTGATGCCGCTCCAGAAAGGCACTATATAGCTCCAGGCCAAACCGATAATCAGAAAGGGTATGCCCATTCCCATCGAATACACAGCCAGCAGCGCAGCGCCCTTGAGGGTCTCACCGGTATATGATGCGATAAAGAGTATCGAGCCGAGGATGGGACCTATGCAGGGCGTCCATCCCACCGCAAAGGCTGCCCCGATCAGCAGCGACCTGATATAGCCGGGGCTGCTTGCCCCTTTCATGTGCAGCCGTTTTTCGTAGTTAAGCCAGGGGATTTTATAGGCGGCGATGAGGAAGACGCCGAAGATGATAACGACTATGCCGGAGACGACGCGCAGGGTGTCGGAGTATGCGATGATGGAGGAGCCGATCAGGCCGGCCGACGCCCCCATCAGTATAAACAGAATGGAGAAGCCCAGTACGAAGGCCATGCTGTGCAGCAGAGTGGGCCACACTCTGCGGTTGGCGCCCGTTTCTATGGCCGATGTTCCCGCCAGATTGGCCAGGTAGGCGGGGACCAGCGGAAGCACACAGGGTGAAAAAAAGGACAGCAAGCCCGCTATGAAAGCTGTCCAGTAGGTGACGTCGCTTATCGGGCTCACTATTACGCTAAGGCCTTATCGAGAAGTTTCTGGATGTCCTTCTTGGGGCGGTAGCCGACTACCTGTTCGAAAGGTTTACCCCCCTTGAATACGATAAGGGTGGGTATACTCATTACGTTGTAGCTTGAGGCGATCTTGGGCGCCTCGTCTACATTGAGTTTGGCGAAATCTATCCGGTCCTTGTATTCTCCGGCCAGCTCGTCCACGAGCGGTGCAATCATTTTGCAGGGCCCGCACCACACTGCCCAGAAATCCACCAGCACCGGCCGCGCCGCATCCAGCACGTTCGCCTTGAAATCCTTTTCGTTGACCGTTTTTATACTGTCAGCCATCTCGCCTCCAATGTAGTTGATTATTATGTAGTTGGTGCCTTGTGGTTAATTGTTTGCCCTTGCAGGCGTTGTCCCTTATTTATCTTAGCACCGCTGGCAATAATGCTGTTAATAATGATCGCGTCCTCAGCGACCGTTATGTCTTCCCACAGCAGAGAATTCTCGATAACCGCGCCTCCGGCTATCCGGCAGCCGCGGCCTATGACGGCCGGGCCCGTAATACGCGCCCCTGCGCCCACACTGCATCCCTCCGCCAGCATAACCGGTCCGGTCAGGGAGGCGGAAGGATGCACCTCGCATCCTTCACTGATGATCAGGTCGCGGGCCGCGTGCAGGGGAGAGGAACAATTGCCCAGCAGTAAATCGCTGTTGATACGGTGATACTGTTCGGGTGTGCCCATGTCAATCCAATAAGCCCGGTTGTGATAGGCATAAAACGGAGCTCCATTTTCCAGCAAGCGGGGGAATACACCGTTCTCGAACATGTAGAACTGGTTGTCCGGAATATAGTCCAGCACATCAGGCTCAAGTATGTATACTCCCGCATTGATCCAGTGGCTGGTCACGTCCTCCCATTTCGGCTTCTCTATGAAACGTAAAACTCGCCCTGACGCGTCCGTTTCGACCACTCCGAACCTGGTGGGATCCTCCACATGCGTGAGCGCAATAGTCGCCTTCGCTTTATTGCGCAGGTGCTGCCTGTGCATATCCGAATAATCGAGATCGGAGAAGCAGTCGCCGTTGAGAACGAAGACGGATTCTTTTATGTGGCCGCTTGCGTTCTTTATGGCGCCCGCTGTGCCCAGCGGCTTCTCTTCCAGGCTGTAGGTGAGCTTGACGTCCAGCCCTTCACCATCCTTGAAATATGCGTAGATAGAGTCGGGCTTGTAGCCCATGGCCAGCACTATCTCGTCGATCCCGTGCAGGGCCAGCTTGCATATAACATGCTCTATGAAGGGCCTGTTGGCTACAGGGACCATCGGTTTGACTACTGAATAGGTCAGCGGACGCAGCCGGGTGCCCTCGCCGCCTACAAGAATAATTGCCTTCATATCAGGGTAATTGACTTATTTTAAACCGTTTAAATTTGATGGGCAAACATAGAAGTCGATATCCATTCTGCGTTTCGTTCATGTCATTGCGAGCCCGCAGGGCGTGGCAATCCTGTGTGCTCGTTATCACGTACAAGATTGCTTCGTCGCTACGTACCTCGCAATTACGTGATAAGGGGCGTTCCTCACATTGGCACAAGGATTTACAGGGGCAGGGCGAAAAGCTGTACAGCATTGGCCGTGGCGATGCCGGCCAGAGATATCTCATCCATGCCTTTGATCTCTGCCGCCGCCTTCAGGCTGCGCACGACATCGGACGGCTGCGAGCGGTAGCGCTGCTCCCTGCCGTAATAAACCGGGCAATCTGTCTCCAGCAGCAGCCTTTCAACGGGGACCTCCCTGATGGCGCGGCGGTGTTCATCGTGGTACTCTGCAGCCGGAGTGGCCGAGATGTAATATCCGGCTTCGATCAGCTCAGTCAGCGTGCTGGAGAATCCCGTATACCAGTGGAAAACCAGCTTCCGTATCCCTGCGGATACGACCTCCTGAAGCGCATCCTTCCAGGCGTATCGGCTGTGCAGTGATACCGGCTTATCATGGCGCAGGGCCAGCGCCAGCAGCCGCCGCAGCACCTCCTTCTGTGCATCCTTGCCGGCCGTTTTAAGCACCCGCTTGTCGTAATCCAGGCCGACCTCGCCCAGCGTGACGGACCTGTGCAGGTTATCTGATATGAAGCCGATGTTCCTCTCAAGCTGCGTATCGTCCAGCCTGCCGATGGCCCAGGGATGCAGGCCGAGCGCGGGGTAAACAAACGAGGGGTAACGGGCGGACATCTCCAGGTTCTTGACGTTGGAGCTTAAATCCTGCCCCATGGCGATGATACCGGCCACACCTGCCAGCCTGGCCCTCTCGACGGTTGAATCGAGGTCCTCCATTTCATCGAGATGGGCGTGCGTATCAATGAGGCCGTTCACCCATGCTCCCTGATAGATCCCTGACGGTGAATTTATATATATCGTCGGACTTCATCATCCCCTTTTCCGTGATCAACCCCGAGAGCATCTCAAGCGGGACCAGATCGAAGCCCGGCTCAGGCTCAGGCAAGCCCGCGGTCAGTCCGCGGGCGTCGATCTTGCTTGTCTCGCATACGGCATAGAAAGGACGTTTCTTGCGCAGAGCCGTCTGCGCCAGCTCCAGAGAGGGCGTCCCGTTAATCAGCCAGCCGTGAAGCGAGACGCCGTCGGCGCCGCACAGCACCAGGTCTGCACGCGCAGCCTGCCAGCCTATTTGTGAATCGGGCACAATGCTGCCGCTGATGCCCGATTCCCTCAGGCGGCGCAGCGCCATCTCACCGTAGGATATTTTTTTATAGCGAGACTGGACGGCCAGCACTTTAAAGTCCCTGCCGCCGCGCCGTGCCAGCTCCAGGGCGCTGCAGACGGATGAGCTGTAGCTGCAGATCATAACGATGCTGCGCTTACCTACGAGCGCGACCGCATTGCGCGCTGCGGCAGCAGTGTATTTTTGCTGACGCCTGATCAGGCGGTCGGCTATGCTGAAGGCTGCTTTCTTAAGGCGCTGCGGCGACCTGGATGTCGCAGCGGCCGATTCGATCTCTTCCTGATAATAGATGGCATAATTGGCGATGGACACCATGGAGGGGCGCGCGCTGATCAACGCGCTGACCACGCCGGTGAGCGATGACAGGAGTTTATCCGAGCTCTCGGCCGTATCCAGCGAAGCGGCCTCGCGCAGTATCTCGAGTGCCCGCAGGGTGAGCCATCCCGCCCCGTGCTCCCGGTCCTTTTTAAGGGAGCTGATACTTTTCCTGAGAGTGACCATTGTTATCTGGAATTATACCTTAAACCTGCCTGTGGCTTAAACGTGCAGCTCGATGATGTCGTTGTCTTGCAGCACGTGCTCGGGTCCGACGCGCTGGCCGTCGAACTTGCCGGAGCCCCAGAGCACGGCATAGCGCAGTCCTGATTTAAAATCCTTGTGCACAGCCTCGGCTGCATCTTTGATGGTCGCCCCTGCCGGCAGTATTACAGGATCGGTCAGGTCCACCCTGGCGCCGGGAGATTTGGTGTGCACGCGCATGATCCGGAGGCGCGAGAAGATCTGCCGTTTGAGCTCCTCCAGGTTCTGCTTCTCCGCTGCCGATACCCTGACCGCGTCCAGCCACCTTCCGAACCTGGTATTAAGGGCGTTGATCCCTTCGTCGTCGATATCCAGGTCTCCTACGTTAGCTATAATGAAGGCGCGCCGCTCCCTGAGGCCGGTGCCGCTGTTGTCTACACCGGACTTAAAAGGCACGACGGATATCTCCTCCAGACCCCGCAGCGTTTCTTCGACCTGCCGTACGGGATCGCTGGTGAGGTCCACCACGATGGCCAGCAGGTCGGCGTTGCGCAGCACGGTGTTGGACCAGACGCGCGTCTCTTCCATGTTGATGGCGGGCATGTCCACCAGTTGTACCTGGATGTTCTCAAAAGGCATCATGCCGATGTTGGGCGACTTGGTGGTAAAGGGATAAGCGGCAACCTCGGGCTTTACGCTGGTCAGTGAGGCCAACAAAAGAGATTTGCCGGTATTGGGCATACCGATCAACGCCACCTGGCCCGCCCCCTCCCTGCGCACATTGAAATTTTGCCTGCTGGTGGCGGATTTTCTCTCGGCCTCTTCGCTGATTTTAGCGATCTTGCGGCGCAGGTCGGCCTGGAGGTGGTCGGTGCCCTTGTGCTTGGGCATCACGGACAGCATGGCCTCCAACGCCTGGATCTTCTCGTCCGGCGTGGTTGCGCTCTTGAAGCGTCGCTCCGCTTCAAAATACTGCGGCGTCAGGTTAGCCGGCATACTGCATCCCCCGGGAAGCTATATTGTATATATTTTAACTCAAAATACGGTCAGAATTCAGGCTTGACTATTAGAGCATAGATAACTGCCAGGAGGGCCGCGGCGCCGGCGATGGCGAATCCCGTTGCGTACCCCGTGAATGCCCCGCTGATGACGGCGCCGCACAATGTGCCCAGCGTTACCGTGGCCTGTATGGTGGCCAGGTTGCCGCCCATGCGGGTGACCACA
>JAQTLG010000092.1 GCA_028715025.1 Dehalococcoidia bacterium
TTGAAATCCCGCCCTTCTGCTGTACCAAATATTAATTATTCAAATTATTTTTTTGCGGAGTTGAACTTAACCAGAGCTTCCCAATCGATATTACCGTTCTTACAGAACTTATTACTGAATTCAGACGTGAATAAGTTGATTATTCTGTAGTACTCATCCAAGAAATCCTTATTCTTTTCCTTTGCTTTATATCCGATTGGTACAATTAGATCAAGATAAAGTTCGCTGTTTCCTGAAATAAACTGCCAGAACGCTTGGCCGCAATATTTATAATAATCACCTTTGTCTGGATTGGCATCTTTTCCGTAGCAGCAGCCATTTACCGCGACTATTTCGGAGTCAGGATTATTTGCACGAAGCACTCTCTTCGCGGTTCTAAAATTCTGTACCATTTTTTTAATCTGGCTACTATTCCCCCAATTGGGTCCAGACTTGACTGAAACGATATATCGTTTTCCGCCCCTTTGGAATTCAAGATCAATACCTTCAGTTGATGATTTTTTACCATCAAAAGCCGCTTCGCTGACAAAAATAGCGAGTTTCTCAAAGAATTCACCGAATTTAGTTTCCTCGTTGGATGATAAATGGGCATCGAGTATAGCTCTAACTAATGATTCAGACGTACGAACATTCTTGGCCTTAAAAAGGTAGGGATTTTTCCGCCTCAATATTTGTTCCAGCTTCAATTTTCGGAGAGAAGCCAAACGCGCGCTATGAAATTTATCGATGTTATCTTCAACGTAATCTGAGACTATGCTAATCGGAATTGATTTCATAACGGCCCTTCTTTTCACATAAATAGAGCTTTTTCTCTTGCCCTATAGTAGCAACCATCTGGTTATAGTAATCCTTGTGGATTTCAATACCTATCGAATTTCGCCTAAGCTTACATGCTGCTTTTAACGCACTACCTGAGCCGGCAAAAGGGTCGAGAACTAAATCGCCTTCCGCCGTAAATAACTTGATAAACCACTCAGGTAGAGATTCAGGAAAAACGGCACTATGATTTTTATTGCCGCATTCGGTGGCAAGATATAGTACATTTGTAGGATAAGCTTTGTCTCTATCAATCCAATTTGAGATATTCTTTCCAAAGCCACTTCCTACTTTGGATTCGTCCCTATTTTTGTCGGTAATGCTCAGTTTTCTTAATCTTGTCTTAGCCCAATCTCCTACTGGCACCATAACAGCATCCTGGTACATATTAAATTTCTTTGATTTATTAAATTGGAGTAACCGTTCCCAGGAATCCCTAAATCGATTAGGCCATTTACCGGGATAGCAATTCTTTTTATGCCAGATAAATTCTTCAGTCCAGAGCCAGCCTTGCCTCCGCATCTCTAATATAAGCTCCATTACGTACGTATGCCGCTCACCATTCATCACCCTTTCTTTGATGTTCAGGATAAAAGTACCTGACGGTTTTAGAACGCGTAGAAGCTCTAGAGAGGTGGGTAAAAACCATTGTACATATTTATTTGGATGAATGCCGCCGTACGTATTTTTTCTCTGGTCTGCATAGGGAGGCGAGGTAAAGATAAGATCAACAGAATTATCACTCAGATCAGCCAGCTTATACCGACAATCACCCAAAATGATTTTCGTTGATATGTCCACAGCATGACCCCTGCGGGATTTAGAAGCTTTCTTATTCATATAATAGAATAAATGTTCTAATAATACAAGGCGTCATAAATAAAAATGTACTCCTTAATAAAGACTATACAGGTACGAGTAATATTATTCAAAAGTACCAAACAAAGTGCTATGAATTCACGCTATTATTGGTTACTGCCCTGCTTTCCGCTTCTTTAGCTCCAGCGCCGTCTTAATCCCCTTCTCACGGATGACCTTGAAGGCAAGTCCCTTCTCCGTCTGGCGGTAGAAGCGTTTCGCGTACTTTTTGAGCAACTTTTTATCGATCTCGAAACCCAGGCCCGGTCGTGTGAAGGGCTGCAGCATGGCATTTTTATCGGGGATGATCGGCTCGATGATGCCCTCGCGGAACTCGGGTATCCAGGATGGGGGCTCGTTGGGGTATTCCAGCGGATGACTATTGTCCTTATCGGCCAGCACCATGTTCCAGCCGATGTAGAAGCCGATGCCACTGGTCCAGGTGTGCGGTGAGAAGCCGCGGTTATATTTATGGCAGGCGTCGATAACCTTCATCACCTGCTGTATACCGCCGGCAAATGTGGCGTCGGGCTGGTAGACATGGAAGCAATCCTTCTCAAACATTATTTTGATCTCGTCCCATCCATGATTAAGCTCCGCGCCCGCTATCTTGACCGGAGACGCCTTCTTGAGGGCGGCAAGCCCGTCGTAATCATGCCAGTCCAGAGGCTCCTCCAACCACTCGATCTTGTTGTCCGCGCAAGCTTTGGCGAAATCGATGGCTCGCTGCAGGTCCCAGGCCGGAATGCGGTCGACGATCGAGACCAGCCAGCCCTGGTTGGCATCCACGCCGATAATAGGATCGGGACCGACGCCCTTGCGCACTTCTTCGATCAGACGTACGTCGTCCTTGAACTCCTTGGACTTGGCACGCAGCTTGAAGGTCTTGAAACCCTGCTCTTTCAAAGCCAGCAGCTCCTGTACGCGCTGGGCAGGCTCGTGATACTCGCCAAAGGAGTTGTAGACCTCGATCGGCCTGGCGGTGCCGCCCAGTAGCTCGTAAACAGGCTTGCCTTTGGCCTTGCCGATGATGTCCCAGCAGGCCGGCTCGATCCAGAAGTTCAGCCAGCCCACGAAGCTGGCCTGTTTGAGCAGGCTCTGGATGCGGTCGATGTCCGAAGGATCGGAGCCTAACAGATAGCCACCCAGAAGATCGCCCAGTCCCTGCCGCTCCTCGCCCATGGCCGTACCTGCCGACCATCCCTCGATGCCGTCATCCGTCACCAGCTTGATCAGAGTGAACCGGTTATGTGTTTGAGGATAGCCGGGTATCCAGGTGGGCCAGAAGGTTTCCTTCAGTGGGACATGGACATGGTAAAGCTCGATCTCAGCAATTTTCATTTGCGGTCCTCCCCCTTATTGTTTTTACTTCATTTAATATGCCCGAGCCGCTCGATCTCTTTGTTGAGAAAATAGCTGATCACCGTTCTGATAGCAACGATGGCCACCAGCACGGCCACCTCTTCCAAACTTGGCTTTACGATTGTTCGGATAATGTCCGCTGCGATGAGAAACTCCAGTCCCAGCAGCAGGTAGCGGCCAAGGTCGATACGTATCTTTTCCAGGGGCAGCAATTTCCTTTGTTTTCCGAGATGCGCGATCTGGGCGCGGATAAACTCCACCAGACCGGCAATCACACCCCACAGCACAATGAATATGCCGACTACTCCGATGCTTATGGAGATGTATTCCAGGATATTTACCAGCGTGTCCATTCCCACCCTGTGATCTAAATTCGACAGTATTTTAAGCTAAACGGCTGGTGATAACAAGGATATGTAATTGCCTTACTGCTGTATTTACCATAATATGGAGACATATTAACCGAATAATCCGGGTACAAACGAGGTCGGAAAATGAAATACAGTGAAGGTAAGATCGGGCGCATCTTCGTAATCAGGTTGGAAGATGGAGATAAGCTGCCCGATTGTATCGAGAGATTTGCCGAAGAAAACAAAGTCTTGACAGCGCAGGCCATGCTGGTGGGTGGCATCGGCAGCGGGGAGGTGGTCACCGGTCCCCGCCGCAATAAAGAGTTGCCGATCGATCCCATGCTGGTTCCCGTTGACGGCGTTCACGAAGTGGTGGGACTGGGAGTGCTGGCGCCGGATAAGGACGGCAGGCCTGCCCTGCATATCCATGCCGCGCTGGGGAGAGCGGGAGCGACCGTCACCGGGTGCCTGAGAGAAGGAGTTGTAACCTGGTTGGTGGGCGAAGTTATACTATGTGAGATTCTGGGAATAAACATGGTACGGCTGCCGGACGAAGCCAGCGGTTTTGATTTGCTAACGAGAACAGATGCATAAATTTGATGTTATATGGTACGATACCGGAGGCGGAAGGAAACGCAGGGAATATCGAACTTGACATCATAGGGGGCAGACATGGCAGGAGTTAAGCAGGAAGTTTTCGCAGTAACATCAGCGATCGTAAATGCCTTTATTGTGCGCGGCGAACGGTCGATTATCGTAGACACCGGCTTTCCCGATTACGGCGACAAAATATTGAAAACCATGGGCCGCCACGACATCAGGCCGGATGACATCTCCCTCATCATCATTACACACGGACATCATGATCACACCGGCAGCGCGGCTTACCTGAGAGAGAAGACCGGCGCACCGGTTGCCATACATAAAGCGGATGCCGAAGCGCTGAGGACTGGGGTGAATCCCAAGCTCCATCCGGTGGGCGGTCGGGGAAGGTTCATGGTGGCCATGTCTGATATTGTTAAGCCCAAAGTGCAGGGGATGGAGCCACAGGTGCTGTTGGACGGCGAAATCGACCTGCGCGATTACGGAATCGAGGGTAAGATAGTGCCCACACCGGGACACACCCCAGGATCGGTATCAGTCCTGCTGGCCGGGGGCTGCGCGCTGGTGGGAGATATGATATTCGGCGGGCTTTTGAGAAAGAGTACCCCGGGCTTCCCCTATATTTGCGAGGATATGGAAACGGCTACCAAAAGCATCCAGACTATTTTAGACAGGAGACCCAAGATATTCTATGCCGGGCACGGTGGCCCGTTTACCGGCGGGCAGGTCTGGCGCAAGTTTTTCGTTAAGCCCTGACCCGATTATTTAAGCTGATCTCGTGTATAGTCCAGCAGGCGGCGGGCAACCACCAGTGTATTTATCTGCCCGGTTCCTTCGAAAATGTCATTGATTTTGGCATCCCGCATGAACTTCTCGAAGAGGTTTTTGCGCGAATAGCCCAGCGGTCCCATCAGCTCCACCGCCCTTTGTGTAATCAGCGTGGCGGCGCGTCCGGCTTTGGCCTTGGACATGGATGCCTCCAGGGCATTGGACTGGCCGCTGCCAAGCTGCCACATGGCACGTATCATTAGCAGGTGAGCCGCTCTCCAGTTCGCCTCCATTTCGATGAAATCACGTTCCAGCGCGGTCTGTTTACTGCGCGGCAGCTCGTAGCGTATTTTGATACCCCGCTTATCGATCTCGTCGCGCAGCATGTCCAGCGCGGCGCGGGTGACGCCCAGCGCCTGCGCCGCCACCATGGGCCGCGTGACATCGAAGGTGGCCATGGCGCCCTTGAAGCCTTCGGTCTTGCTCTTGACCTCGGCTTTGCCCAGGATGTTGCTGAAAGGAATACGGCAGTTATCAAAGGTTACCGTTACCGTATCGGATGCCTTGATACCCAGCTTCTTCTCCTTCTTCTCCACTTTCATGCCCGGTGTGCCGGCCTCGACCACGAAAGATTTCATGCCTGCCCTGCCTGCCGATTTGTCCACGGAGGCCCACACCACGATAATCCCCTCCGAAAGGTCGAGCGCGCGATGTCCCATGGTTACGAATATCTTCTCCCCGTTCAGCACCCAGTAGTCGCCGTCGCGAGTGGCAGTAGCCTGTATGGCAGAGGTATCCGAGCCGCAGCCCGGCTCGGTCATGGCCATCGCGCCCCACTTGGGCTTGCCCTCATTAAATCGTGCCAGGAACTTGCCCCACTGCTCTTTTGTGCCGGCGGCGAAGACGGCGGCGCCACCCAGTCCCGGACCGGGGCTGGCCAGATAAAGCCCGGCGTCGCCCCAGCAAAGCTCCTCAACCATGAGAGCGCCCACGACTCCCAGCCCGGTCACGAAGCCCTTGCCCCGGTTTTCCCACATGAAATCAATGATCTCCTGCGGCTCCTCGTGCTCATGCTCGTCGTAGTAACGGCTTACGGGACGGAATTTTTTCTCCGCCACTGCGTGCGCTTCCTGTATTTTGGCCTTCTCTTCAGCGGTTAATTCAAAATCAATCATCGGTACGCCTCCTAATTAAACTATGGCCAGGCCGGTGAAGGTCACGAAACCGCGTCCGTTGCGGAACCACATCTCCACGGGATTGTCACGTATATAGCCATGGCCGCCCATCACCTGCACGCCATAGTCCGTGCATTGCATCACCATATTGTCGGCATATGTCTTGGCCAGGCAGCACTCGCGGGTAGCCTCCTCCTTTTTATCCAGCAGCCAGGCCGCCTCCCAGTTGAGCAGGCGGGCCGCGTCTATCTCGATTGCCATGTCGGCCAGCATGAAGGCAATGGCCTGGCGTGAGGCTATGGGATCACCGAAGGCATGGCGGTCTTTGGCATAGTCCCGGGAGAATTCAAAAGCGCCGCGGGCCAGGCCTACCGCCAGGGCGGCCAGTGCAACACGGGAGAGGTTGGCCAGGCGTTTGAAATCGCAGCCGCGGTCACCGCCCAGCTTTTTGTCAGCAGGTATTTTGCAGTCCTTCAATGAAACCTCATAGGTTCCCAGGGCCTTGATACCCATGTTCTTCTCACACTCTCCGATGTTGAAGCCTTTGGTCCCCCTGTCAACTATGAAGCACTGTGATGAATTGCCTTCCTTGGCATAAACCAGCGTGAAGGCGGCATCAGGGGCCAGTGGCACATAGCACTTATCCCCATTGAGAGCATAGCCGCCGCTCTTTTTAGCTACGGTATCAAAGTCGTTGCAATCGAAATCATATTTAGGCTCGACGAAAGCAGCCGAAGCAGCGGTGAATTTGCCCCCGCAGACTGAGGGCAGGTATTTTTTCTTCTGTT
>JAQTLG010000093.1 GCA_028715025.1 Dehalococcoidia bacterium
CTCGAGGAACACTCTGGATGCTTATCACAATGATCTGAGCCAGCTATCGGATTATATAGCTTCGGTCAAAGAGAACGAGGAGCCGGGCTACGATTCCGCCGAGTTGAGCGATGATCACCTGGCATCCTACATACAAAGCCTCAAACAGAAAAGCTATACAGTATCCACCATCGCGAGGAAGATTGCAGCGGCTAGGACCTTTTTAAAATTCATGGCCGAACGCGGCAAAGTTAACAAGGAACTGGCGCCCAGCCTGACTGCCCCGAGAGTCAATAAACCTCTACCCACAGCCCTGTCGGTGAATGATATGCAACGTCTGCTGGCTGCGACTGCGAGGGTTCCTTCCATCGATGCCCGCAGAGACCAGGCTATGCTGGAACTGCTGTATGCCAGCGGACTGCTGGCCAGCGAACTGATGTCTCTCAATGTCGAGGATATCGACACGATGCATAACTGCGTTAATTTAAAAGGGCATGGCGGCAAAATAAGGAAGATTCCGCTGGATAGCCGTATTGGTCGAATGATGCGGGAATACATAGACTCGGTGCGCATCAAGTTGCTGATTAGTGATAAAGAGAGAGCCCTCTTCCTGAATCAGAGGGGCGAAAGGCTTACCAGGCAGGGATTCTGGCAAATCGTACAGGGATACGCAACAGCCGCTGGGATTACTGCCAAAGTCACGCCCAGGACTATCAGGCACAGTTATGCTGTGCACAGGCTTAACAGCGGTGCGGATATACACTCTGTACAGGAAGTGCTGGGGCATGCTCACATCTCTACAACGCGGGCCTATAAACAGGTGTAGCCCTTTCAGCGCAGTCATAATCAGGAGAATGTAATGTCTAAGAAATCACGTAAAAACAGGTCCAGGAGCAGAGCACCCGAGGCATCACGATCGGATGCCAGGCCGGCGCAGCAGAACGCGCAACCTGCCCGCTCCAAGCCACAGGTAAGCGCTGTGGCTACGGCTTTACAACCACAGAATTACAACTATGTGAGATCCGATCTAATACGTATCGCTATCATCGCCGGGACTTTGATCTTGGCGTTGATAATTATGACATTTATACCTGCCTTAAAATCGTAGGATTTTTTACGGCTGTGGACTTGGAAAGGGCCCGGCGGATCCTGATTGATTCGATATCTCACGATATCAAAGATAAACGTACACTTCTGGCTATGTCCAGGGTGCCTCGCGAGCGGTTCATACCCTTGGAGCTGTTATCGTCGGCGTATGACGACAGGCCTCTTAGCATCGGCTGTGGTCAGACCATCTCACAACCGTATATCGTTGCGCTTATGACGGAAGCTCTGGGATTGAAAGGCCGGGAAAAGGTGCTGGAGATCGGCACCGGCAGCGGATATCAGGCTGCAGTGCTGGCTGAGCTCGCCTATTGTGTCTACAGCGTTGAGAGAATACCCGAGCTTGCAGAGACTGCAGCCAGGATATTATCGGAACTGGGCTATAAGAATGTTCAGGTTGAGATTGCCGGCGATCAACTGGGATGTGCAAAGCATGCGCCCTATGATGGAATCCTGGTGGCTGCCGCAGCCCCTTCGGTGCACCAGACTCTGATAGACCAGCTATGCGAGGGGGGAAGGATAATTATCCCGGTCGGTTCAAGACTGGAGCAGGAACTGCTCAGGGTGACAAAACTGAAATCGGGGATCAGGACCGAGAGATTGGGTGGGTGCCGCTTCGTTCCGCTAATCGGCAGGGACGCCTGGGAGGAGTGATCGCAGGTAGATAGACCCGACGGGGCATGCTGCAGCACAGGCCAGGCAGGAGTTACAGTCAGTATCGGCCAGGGGCATCTGAGCAAACGTGGAAACGATCGTCTTCAAGCCGCGATAGGCAAAGTCCAGCACAGAAGTCCCGCTTTCATTGCAGGCCAGGATACATTTCCCGCAGAGGACGCATTTGTTGCGGTCGAATATGATCAGCGGGTGGCTGGAGTCGATGGGATATTCAAGCGGAATTCTGTTGAAACGCCGGTCATTGAGTTTGAAATGCTCGTGGGCTGCGATGTTCTGCAGTTCGCATTTTTTATTCTTTGCGCATTTTGCGCAGTCCAGCGCATGGTTGCTCAGTAACAGGTTGAAGGATGCCTGGCGCATTCGTCTTATACTTGGACTGTCAAGCGTAACAGATAAACCATCGTAGATCTTTTCGGTGCAGGCTGTAACCGGGCCGCCGGACCGGCCTGCGATCTCTATAAAACAGAGGCGACACGAGGCAGGTGATCTGCTCAGACCGTGAGTTGCACACAGGTTGGGGATATAGAAACCGTTATCCAGAGCTGTCCACAACAGGTTTGCTCCGCGCGCTGCTCTGATCTCTTTTCCGTCAATGATAAAAGTGCATGCCATGTTCCAAAAGATATCAAAACAAAGGGCGGGTTACAAATTGTAACCCGCCCTCAAATGATCGCTTTTATTGATTAGCTGTATATATGGTCGATTATCTGGCCGTCCGGCGCTCTGAGCTGGATATGCAGTGGCATCTGTCCGAGGGCGTGAGTGGAACATGACAGGCAGGGGTCATAGCAGCGGATTGCAGCTTCGACCCTGTTCAATATACCCTCGGTTACCTTGCCGTTCTTAATGTAGTCCTTGGCAACTTCATATACCGAGCGATTCATGGCAGCGTTATTGTTGCCGGTAGCCACGATCAAATTAACTCCGGTAATCTTACCGGTCTCGTCCACCCAGTAATGGTGAATGAGCGTGCCCCTGGGGGCTTCGACCACGCCGACACCCTGCTCGTTATATTTATTGGATGTAACCTGCAGGTCGGTGGACGTTATGTCTTTGTCCTCAAGTAACTCCCGTGTTTTCTCAATGGCGTAAATAAGCTCGATCAGCCGGGCGTAATGGAAGAACATCGATCCTTCGACCAGGCCGTTGGGGCTAAGCTTCTTATATAGTTTAAATTCCTCATTGGCCAGCGGAGTTGTGATGCCCTTACAGGCATTGAGGCGGCCAAGCGGCCCGGCACGGTAAATCCCGCCCGGGTAACCAAGGCTCTTATAGAATGGGAATTTCATATATGACCAGTCTTCCACATACTCGGCGATGATATCGAGGTATTTGGAAGGGTTAAACTGGTCCTCGAGTACGACTCCCTTGGAATCGACCAGCCTCAGGTTGCCGTCGTATAAGGCAAGGTTGTTATCCTTATCCACCATGCCCAGATAAGCCGACGGGAACTTGGCGAAGCTGTTAACCATGCTTTCGTTGGCGGCTACATACTCCTTGAGGATTTTAACGGCGAGCTGTGCATCGGCGAGCGCCCAGTCGATCTGCTTGAGGAAATAATCCCTGTCCTCGGCGGATAGTGCCGTGGTCATACCTCCGGGCAGGGCTGCATTCATGTGTACCTTCTTGCCGCCGAGCTTTTTGATGATGGTCTGACCCAGGCTGCGCAGCTTGACAGCCTCCGTCGCCAGAGCAGGGTCAACCTCGATGAGCCCTATAACATTCCTGGTGGCTGGATCGGAGTCGAAGCCGAGCAGAAAATCAGGGCTGGCCAGGTGGAAGAAGTGAAGGGCATGCGACTGGATGTACTGGCCCATGTGAAGCAGTTCCCTCAGCAGCTTTGCAGGCCGTGTCAATTCTACTCCCAGTATGGCATCGCAGGCTTTAGCGGAAGCAAGCTGGTGGCTGACCGGGCAGATGCCGCATATCCTGGGTGTCAGGTTAGGCATCTCCTGAAAGACCTGTCCTTCACAGAATTTCTCAAAGCCGCGGAATTGCGTGTCATGGAACCTGGCTGATACGGCATTCCCTGCATCGTCCAACTGAATGGTGACCTTGCCGTGCCCCTCGACCCTTGTAATGGGATTGATTTCAATCGTTTTACTTGCCATATTTCACCTCTTTAATCAAAGCGCATTATATTGCTGGGAACGACCGGGATCCTGCCGGCCAGCAGCTCTGTAAGGCCATATTTGATGGCCTCCGGCTCCGGCGGACAGCCGGGCACGTAGCAATCCACTTTAACTATCTGGTTGGCCGGATATACCTTATCCAGTAATTCCGGGACCCCGGGCGCTACCGGGATCTTGCCCTTGTATGTGCTGGGAGTATCTATGTAAGCACGTTTAAGGACGGCCTCCTTGTCGAGGGTATTGCGCATGGCGCAAACTCCGCCGAAACAGGCGCAATCACCCAGCGCCATAAGGATCTTGCAATGATGGCGCAATTCCTCGATGACCTCTTTTTCCTCTTCGTTGCCGACGGAGCCTTCAACTATACCCACGGTTACATCGTCGAAGCCTTTAATATCGGTGATGGGACTCCTGCGAAACTCGACCAGCTTCGATAAATCGATTATGAATTCATCTACGTCGAGGAATGACATGTGACAACCTGCACATGATTCCAGCCAGACCGTCGCTACTTTAACTTTTGCCATCTGTTCACTCCTTACGGGCGTTTATTTTTTCAGGTATTTGGCAACTTCCTTGAGGGTATCGGCATCCGCCTTGATTGCAGCATTTGCTTTGACCATGGGTACGGTCTTCTTGCTGATGCCGTCAATGGATGTATAGTTGCCTTTGCTTTCAGTCCAGAGTAGTGATGGAAGAACAACATCCGCTTTCTCCGTAACGGGTGAGCGGTAGCTGGCCTGAACTACAGCGAACTCGACTCCTTTCATGCTATCGGCCAGTTCCTGAGAGTTTGTCAGGTCGTCGGCCAGCAGCGTATAAAGGGAGCTGGCCTTGCACTTGGCCAGGTCTGCGGCTACGGAACCCTTGGCATTAACCAGACCCAGGTCCCATGCGCCGCGGCTGTTGCCATATCGCTTCAGAGAGATGACCCTCGGTTTATCGCCTATCAGCGCAGCAAGATTCAGTATTGTTGCGACCAGCTCGGCATCTTTATACTGAAGGATGCCGCTACCATAGATGATAACGCCGTTTTTCGATCCTGCCAAAACCTCTCCGGCTTTGACTATGTCATGCACGTCTATGCCCAGGTCTTTGCCGGCCTTCTTGACATCGATATCCTTGAACGTAGCTGCGTATTTATTACTGGCTGTGGCTGTCTTGGCGGGCAGATGGTCCACTATAGATTTGCCTAAAGCGCCAATGATAATCTCTTTTTTACCCTCAGGCGGCTTCAGCCAGACCGAAGCGCGGAAAGTGAAGGGATTGCGCAGCGGATCGATCACGACTAAATTGGCTTTGTTCTTGGCTGCCGCACGCATCACATAAGAGGCGATAACCGGGTGGGTTTTGGTGGGATACGCCCCTATTACGACGATGCTGTCTGCGGCAAGTATGTCTTCGAGCTTTGCCTCGATGTCCAGCCCGGACTTGCCGTCGAATTTAGCTATACCCTGTGTGATGGTCCGGCAGTCATCGCCGTCCAGAGTGTCCACCAGTTTGCTGCCGAGCTTTTCCATCAGGTCTGCGAAGGCCTTTAACGCTTCAGTGCTAGCCTTGCCGGAAGCCAGCCCGGCGATTCCATCGGATGTTCCAAACTTCTTGGCGATGGCTTCGAACGCTTCCTCATAAGAGCAGTTGACAAGCTGTCCCTTGTTATTGCGTTTTAACGGAGTAGTGATCCTGTCGGCTGCCTCATAGAGCGGCTCGAACCTGCCAATCTCACAGAGGAGACCGCGGGGCTTGGTCATATCCGGGCTGTCGATCCGGACTACGCGGTTATTTTTAACCAGGCCGTGGATATCGCAGCCTATACCGCATATGGCGCAGGTTGATTCGACTGAAGTACATTCGGAGGGTTTGCCTCTGTAGGCGCTGATCTTGGAGAAGATGGCGCCGGTCGGGCATGCCTGAAAGCAGCCGCCGCAGGAGATACATGATGATTCGCCCAGCGGCTGATTGATGTCTGCGCAGACGTTAGTCTTCCAGCCGCGTTTGCCGAAATCCAGCACGTGCGCGCCGGTTATCTCGTCACAGGTGCGGATGCACCTTCCGCAAAGAATGCAGCGGTTGTGATCCATTACGATATTGGGATGGGATGAGTCTGTAGTCTGGTTGGGCCAGGCGTACTGGTAGCGCGCATTGTCCATCTGATATCTGTAGGCCAGGCTCTGTAATTCGCAGTCACCGCTGGCCACGCAGTACGCGCACAGGTGGTTGCGCTCTGTAAACAGTAGTTCCAACACCAGTCTGCGGTATTTCTCGATCTTCTCACTGTTTGTTGTTACCACAATACCGTCACGTGCAGGATAAGCGCAGGCAGGTACAGGTTTCCTTTCTTTTTCAACTTCAACCAGGCACATTCTGCAGGCGGCAATATCTAACAGCCCTTTATAGTGGCACAGTGTTGGGACCTCAATCCCATTGGCCAGGCAGACCTCCAGGACGGTGTCGCCCTGCGTGCCTTTACATTGTTTACCGTTTATCGTTAAAGTAATTTCACTCATTTGCCTTTTCTCCTATCCAATATCGCATCTCAGGCATCTACTGCATTCTTCTTTAGCTTCCTTGGCAGAGTAGTTCAGGACTACCTCTTTCATGGAAGACTTGCGGTCTGCCAGCCTGATCTCGGCCATGCCGACCCTGGCATGTTCTGCGGTCTCGGCATCGGTCGGGGGCACATCGGAATACTTGAAAGTCTCGGCATCCTGCCGGTCGACTCTCGGACCAAGATCATGGCCCGTAAGGAATCGTTTAATCGATGATGCTGCCCTCTGGCCCGAAGCTATGGCCTCGATAACGGTCCACGGGCCGGTGAAAGCGTCGCCG
>JAQTLG010000094.1 GCA_028715025.1 Dehalococcoidia bacterium
ACCAGCGTACGACCGCCGAAAGCCTGGCGAAGACACAGATGGAGGCGATTAACAACGCACCATACGACAGTACTCCCCCCTATACATACAGCAAGATCAGCGGCATACCTGTAGGATATGATATTAATATTAATGTAGCGCTGGTGAACCCGGATACCGGGGCAGTCAGCGCGCTTGACCTCGGCGTCCAGAAAGTAACAGTGACTGTAACCTGCCAGCAGCATTCTCCACCCGAGGTTCTGGTTCTGGAGTCATATAAAAGATAAAGATATGAAGAGTACAGCACGATATTTCTGCGGCCTGGGCGAATCCGAGTGCTTTCTGGCAGAGGCGCCAGGGGATTAACTCTGGTGGAGCTGTTGATAGCCATGGGAATCGGTGCGGCGGTACTGGCAGGAGCTCTGGCGGTTATGAACCAGTTGTTATTACTGGTACCGAAGGCGGAAAACAGCATGCTGGCGATACGTCAGGCTCAGAATGCAGGGTACTGGATTGACAGAGACGCCACCAGCGCGCAAAGTATTACGCCGGCGCCGGCGCTGTTTACTATTTCCACAGCCACCCCGCTTGTTATCTCCTATGTTGGCTGGGATGCCACCAAGACGACTATTACTTATACAGTAGATACAGGTCGCAATTTGCAGAGGCAGATAGCAGTCGCGGATGAAAGAACAGGCAATCCCATCAGCAACAGTCAGATGCATATTGCAGATAGCATCTCGGCAATTACAGCGCAATACAATCAGCCGGATCCGACTAATCCCAGAAAAATACTCACGGTCACCATAACCGCCCAAGTGGGGAACTGCAGCGAAACGCGAGTATATAAAATATCACCCAGGTCGTTTTAAAGAATGATGCGTATTAAGGATTCAATGCAATGAAGGTTCCAATTAAGCTACGGCGTGGTGAGCCGGGGATAGCGGTACTGGGGATAGTGCTTATATTGGTGATAGTGGGAGGGGCACTTTTGCCGGTACTGCTGTATTTTATGAATACCGCTTCACAGGCGGGACAGATTGTTGAGCGTAAAACCAAGGAATACTACTCAGCCAATTCCGGAATAGAGGCTGCCCAGTGGCGGATCAAGACCAACGGCAAGTTGCCGGCCTGGCTTGATGCTGCCAGCTGGGATGAAAGTGTCTACGGGAAGACGTACGAGAATTACACGCTCAGTTCCGCAGATCCTATCAATGATAACAGCGTTTACTATTTGATCGGAGCCAAATGGGTGCTGGAGAATCTGGAAGCGCCCAATTTAACGCAGAAGAGAGATCCCGCGAGTAACATCCTTGTGGCGGGCAGTTATCAGGGAAGCGGCTCCATCAGCGGGCGTGGCAAATATGAGATCATCATAATGTATGATGGAACTGCCGGTTCGCTGGGTATTAAACGCATCGGATGCTGGCTGCCAGCAGGATTTGAATACGTGCCCGGATCAAGCAGCCTGGAAAAAGTACAGTACCCCGTTAAGCCTTATTACTGTGTGCCGCAGGTAACACCCTTCAGAGGCGGACATACCATAACGTGGGATTATGCAACGCCCGTCAGTTACGACCTGTTTGATCCCCCGGGAAGCCAGAGGAAGATAACCTTCGAATATACGCCCAATCAAATCACTCAGGGAGAATTCAACTGGGTAAAAACCAGTAATACCACGGGATTAAACTATCTTGCATGGAATACAGATCTGAAAGTATTTGAGGTTAAGTCCACGGCAACCAGTCCCACCGGTCAGACCACCAACGTGACTGCTTATACTACGAAAAAAGAATTCCAGAAGTTCGGCGCATCGATGGAGGGGGATTATTTCGCGTCAGGCAACACACTGATGCGAAATAGTAATCCATATCAAGATAACTCCAGAGACAGATTGTATGAAGAGACATGGGCGACTGTCAGCGGTATCCCGACGAATGCCAATGTGGAGAAAATTCTACTGTACTGGTCGGGCTGGAAGTGCAAGCCCTGGGATGTAAGGGGTTACAGTCAAGCACAGCTGGACGCACTGCCTGAAAGTAAAAACGTACATAAAGTGAAACTGACCATAGAGGCTTCAGGAGCCCCCACATTTTCCGCGGTCGTTACCGCATCTCAAAAACAGGGAGCGTCAGATCCGGAGGATGCCGGCGGTGCGGCTCACGGCTGGTCCTATTCCTGCATTGCCGATGTCACGGACCTGGTAATGAATCATTTCGAGGGCACCAGCTTTATGGGCAACGGCAAATACACAGTGGGACACTGGGATACGGGCTCAAGATCATCAAGCCGAAGATACGAGTTATATGAATGGAATGATAGCCACTCCCATGAGTCGATTTCCACCTACACCCGGTATCCTCTCGGCAGCCCCATGGATGGCCGGCAGAGATCATCGGGTAATGAGGATGACGGCAACGAGGATGAGTGGGCTTACAGCGCCTGGTCGGTCGTTATCATCTATACCAGCCCCACCACTAAAGGGCATCAGATTTATATCTTTGATGACTTTCACTATGTAACACGTAATGTGACTGTGCCTATTACAATTTCCGGATTTCTAACTCCCGAACTTGCAGCGGGTGAAGAGGCTGCCAGATATACTCATTTCGTTGGCGAGGGCGATGAATACGATTACTGGTCGCATAGTTATACCGACAGTGTTTCAGTGAACGGCTATGCGCTGTCGGATGCCGATAATCCTGCAAACGATGTCTGCAATTCTCAGTCGCGAATTCCGCCCGTAAGCGGGACGCTGGTTGACGGCATCGACATCGACACTTTTTCCATCGCCAACGGTATTGTTCAACCCAATGACACTGAAGCGCAGGTGAATTTTCGAACAGGGACGGAAGTTTTGAATATTGTCTATGTTATCCTTTCTTTCCGTAGCAATATCAGCACGGGCGGTATACTGATATATGACCTGAAGTAAATGCGGAAGCCTATTGAACAGGCCGTATATATTCATAAAGTTATGCAGTTAATGTCGTGTTGAATACGACAGATTTAATGTATAATAGGAATAAATACCTCAAGATTTAAGATTGTGGCATCGCCTGTAGAAGCACCCAAAGAAGCAAAAAGTAATATATTGCAGCGCCTGCCGCGCCTCAGCAACTCCGTCTGGCTGATCCTCATACTGGCCCTTTTTCTTATTGTCATGGTGCCTATGGTAACCGGTTATATGGAGCAGGCATCACAGCAGTCTGCTATCCAGATACAGATAAATGAGGTTCAAACTCAGATCGACGATCTGAAAGCCAGGATGGAATCCCAGTCAGCAATTTCAAATCAGGCCGGGGAAGTGAAGAAGGAACTTGAGGCCGCCAGGCTGCAGTATAAGAAAATAGGAAATAATCCCGAAGTATCAAAAATTCTTATGGATCTAGCCTGGGACTATGATATCACCATAACCAATATGACTGTCACACAGGGTGTAAACAAAATTCTGGGCACGGACTATCCGGTACTTACCTATACGCTCAGCCTGACAGGCCAGGTGGCCAACTTTCAGAATTTTCTCATTGCTGCAGGTATTAAGCTGCCTTCCAGCCAGTTCATTAACGTAACAATCAACCCTGCTAAAGTGTCGGGAGAACTGGATAAGGCGTCAATTAATATGCAGGTTTACTGCAACAATTGATCATGGAATTGATATGCTAACGATTAATGTTGAAGACAGCATGGTGAAGGTTACCTCGATAAGAGGAACAAGGGTTGTGTTTGCAGCGGAAGCTCCTCTCCAGGCCGATTGGGTGCATAACGGTGTAGTTTTGGAAAAAGCGCATGTCAGCCAGGTGATCAGCATGCTGCTGGCCCAGTATAAAATACGCGACAAGGAGACGGTGGCCAGCGTGAGCGGACTGCACTCGATCTATCGTGTTATATATGTGCCCAAGCTCAACCGCGCATTGCTGGCGGAAGCAGCCAAAAAGGAGATGGCCCGAGCAGTATCAGTTCCGCTTTCGTCCATCTACACGGCATGGTCTGATGTGAAGATCTCCGAAAACGAGATTGCACTCTGCCTGCTGGGTCTGCCTTTCGATAATGTGAATTCTATTACGGAAACAGTCAAACTGTGCGGATTGCGACTGAAGTATCTTGAGTTGAAGCCTCTTGCAGTCTCGCGTGTCATCGATGAAAAAAACGCCATCGTGGTCAATGTGCGACCCAATACATTCGATGTCACGATTGTTAACAACAGTATCCCCGAGATGATACGCCATCTCCAATTTTCAAGCGGAAATGCAATCAGCGACGGGGACAAAGCCAGGATGGTGAAGGAAGAGGTTGACAGGACGGTTAATTTCTATAATTCAAGCCACCCGAACAATCCGCTGGGGCCACAGACATACTGTATTGTCAGCGGCATGTTCCGCGAGACACTCTCAATGGTAATGGGGTACCCTGTTAAATCGGCGCCGGCTCTGCTGACTTACCCGCCGGGCACAGATGATAACGAGTTCATTGTCAACAGTGGCCTGGCATTACGCACAATCAACCGGCTAACAAGAGTTGACATAAATGTGATGCCGAGCGCAGCACCGGCTGCCAGAACATCCGGGGCGGCGATCAATCCGTCGCCGTTGATCGCGCTGGGTGTTTGTGCTGTACTGGCAGTGGGTATGTGGATAATGAGTGGAATGGCGGAAAAGCAGACTGCTGATCTACAATTACTTTTAAACCAGGAAACGGCTCAGTTGAGCAGCCTGCAAAGACAGTATCGCGGTATGACGGAACAGGCGGCTCAGACACAGGATGTGGACCGGCAGTTACTGGACCGACTGAATGCGCCTATCAAGTATCTGGCTGACCAGAGGGGTTTGATTAACCGCAATCTTGGGCAGGCTTTCGCTTCGCTGCCGGCTACCATATACCTGACCAGTGTAAGCGACGATGGAAGCACAATGCTGGTCCAGGGATCAGCTCCCAGTGAGGAGATATTGCTCAATTATGCCCGCGACATGAGGAACTCGGGATTATTCAAACTGGTATTGATCAGCTCTGTCAGTACCAGCACCTATACTGAAGTGGCATTCACCTTGCAGCTGACCGTGAATCAATAGATACTTTAAGATTATAACCATATGAACATTGACGAATTATTGAAACTGGCAAGCGAGAGCAGGGCGTCGGACCTGCACCTTATTGCGGGCGTGCCGCCTATGTTTCGCATAGACGGTGAACTGAGGCCGGCTGAAAGCCTGCCGGCGTTGATGAGCGAGGATATCGATCAACTATTCGGCCAGATTGCTCCCGCGCGGCAAAGAGATATTTTTTCCACTGAGCTTGAGGTCGATTTCGCTTATTCACTGCAAGATAGGGGCAGGGGAAGATGTAACGCCTGCTGGCAGCAGGGGTCCATCAGCCTTGCCATACGTCTGCTTCCGCAGCGTATCCCCACCCTGGACGATCTTGGCATGCCCGAACTATGCAAGGAATTGGTAAACCGGCCCCGCGGCCTGATTCTGGTTACCGGCCCGACCGGTTCAGGTAAGAGCACAAGCATTGCAGCCATGCTCAATCATCTCAACAATACGGTGAAACGCTATATCGTTACTATCGAGGATCCGGTGGAATATGTGCATCCCAATATAAAATGTGCTTTTTCTCAAAGAGAGCTTGAACAGGATACCCGTTCCTTCGTCAACGCTCTTAAGTATGTTCTCAGGCAGGATCCGGATGTAATACTGGTGGGCGAGATGCGTGATCTCGAAACGGCATCGGCCGTGCTGACCGTAGCTGAGACAGGGCACCTGGTGCTTTCAACCGGTCATGCGCCAAGCGCTGCGCAATCAGTAGAAAGGATCGTAGACCTGTTTCCTCCACACGAAAGGCCCATGGCGCAGGCGCGCCTGGCATCCACCCTCATAGCAGTGTTCAGTCAGGTACTGGTACCACGCATAAGCGGGGGCAGAGTGGCGGCGGTGGAGATCATGCTGGCCAACGCGGCCGTTAAGAACCTTATCCGAGAGGGGAAACCGTTCCTTATCCCCAATACCATACGCACGAGCTCCAATATCGGCATGAAAACGCTGGATGACGCGCTGATGGAGCTGTACAGGAAAGGGATTATTACCAGGGATCATGTATTTTCCTTCTGCCAGGATGTGGATGACGTGAGCAAATTGATGCGGTCGACAAATATGTGAGATCGGTCCACGATGGGCAGCCTGGATATAGATCAATACATACTGTGCGGAAATGCAAGTATCACTTCAAGGTTGAATCTATAGAGGGTGATGTATCAAGAACAGGTTCAATTTCCTTCACCGGTGATACTACTACCGGGCTGCTACCCCCGCATTTGGTTCCGTTCGGAACAGCGCCGCCATCCGGGATATTGTACGTGCAGTTAAGCGAGTTGATAAAGTACGGAGCGAGGATGCCGGGATTGGATGGCGATACTCTCGTGGCAGGGAAGCTCGTTACCGCAGGATTATCATACATATATGCGGCCACGGCAGTCTGAACATTGGACCTTTCGGTAAGCATAGCCTCGGTACTGCCTGCGCCGATAAATTTTATGACATTTAGAACGACCACCGCCGACAGCGTGCCCAGTATCGCTATGACGACAAGCAATTCAATGAGAGTGAAACCACGGTTGCTGGATTTTGTTATCGACATAGATGGAATCTCTTGATCGTCTGCATCTCAGTATTCAGTTAATTAACCTTTTACA
>JAQTLG010000095.1 GCA_028715025.1 Dehalococcoidia bacterium
TGACAAGGGTCGCATCGGCATTATTGGCCATAGCGAAGGGGGGCTTATCGCATCCATGATTGCAGCAGACGATCCGAACATAAAAACTATTGTGCTGTTGGGCACACTAGGTCATAGCTTATCCAACACTCTTCTCTATCAATATCAATGCATTATGAGTCGCCTATTGCCCAAAGATCAGCTTACTGCCGCCGTGGCAAAGCGCCGGCGCACACTTGATACTTTACAGCAAATAGGTCAATGGGATGCACCTGAAGTTGAGGAGCAAGTACGCCAAACAATCACCCCTGCCCAACGCAAATGGTTCCAAGAATATTTCACTATCGATCCTAGGAATGTTATTCGTAGTGTGCATGCATCGGTGGCAATATTTCATGGAGGACGCGATATTCAGGTTGATCCTGACGACGCTATCCTACTTGGAATCACACTTGATGAATCCGGTCACCATGACCACTTGGTCCGTATTTTCCCTAATCTAGACCATCTATTTATGCGCTCTGAGGGATTTGGTTTGAGCGAGTATGCTGATCCAGACCGTAGTCTCGACCCAGAATTATTGGAGGCGGTAATTGCATGGATCCTTATCAAATTGAACGGCTAGAAAAGTTCGTACTGCCTTGAGATGACCATCACCCAGAAATAAGCACAGGTATTTACTCACTTTTGTTCATCGAGAGACGCATCTTATATTTATCTCATAATGGCTAAATCATTTCTGCATTGTGCAACATATTGATTCGCTGTTGGCGCACTATTTGTCGTTTTCTCTCAATCGGAAGTATTTCAAGAGCCGGCTCCTTGAAAACATTATCTAATTATAAATTCAGCCGATGAAAAACCAAACCCTGCCATAAACACCCCTCCCACCGGTAAAAGCTGGAGGGGCTATCTGAAAGGAGGGCATTCACCCTCCCGGAGGCGCCGCGGCAAAATCCCGCGGCGGCGCACCATTATAGCTAATCCGGAAAAAGTTATCTATTTCTTGGCCAGCTGCTGAAGCGCCTGGCGAACACGTTCTTCTACACTCATGCCTTCTGTCTGAGGAACAGCGCTCAACGCCTGCGCGGCCTCCCTGATGGAATACCCCAGCCCGGTGAGTGCGGCCAGGGCGTCGCTGTCGGAATCCGTCACTGTAGATATCACCTCGCCCTCCCATCCCTTCTCAAGCTTGCCCTTCAGATCAAGTATAATGCGCGCCGCTGTTTTCTTGCCTATACCTGGGACCTGGCTTAGGAGGTCGGCGTTGCCGCCGATGATGGCGGCCGCGATCTGATCGGCACTGAGGGCCGTCAACAAGGCAAGCGCCACCTTGGGACCGATGCCGCTGACCGTAATTAATTGCTCAAAAAGCGCCAGCTCCTGCCTGGTGGAGAAACCATAGAGAGCAATCACGTCCTCACGCACGTAAAAATGCGTATGCAGCATGACCGTGCTGCCGGCATGCCCGAGCTTGCTGATAATGGAACCCGGCACATTGATCTGCAGGCTGAGCGGGCCTGCCTTGACGGTCACGGTGTTGGCGCCCCGGCTGACGAGCGTTCCCTCTACAGCAGCGATCATATATTCACTCTTGGTATCCCCGTTTGAGTACCCGGTTAAGATGTCCCTGGTTTAGGTGACAGATGGCTACAGCCAGAGCGTCGGCGGCATCGCTGGCCTCGGGCAGATCGCTGACACCCAGTTGTAATTTTACCACCTGCCGCACCTGGTCTTTGCCGCTTCTCCCGTAGCTGGTCACGAGCTGCTTGACCTGGGTAGGCATGTAGCGTGAAACGGGCAATTTCGCCTGTGCCGCTGCGAGTATGGCCACGGCCTGCGCCCGGCCGATGGCCAGGGCGGAGCGCGCATTGCCGGCTACAAAAGGCTCCTCTACAGCCGCCTCAGAAGGTCGGAAATCGGCGATTACTTTGAGCAATCCTTCATATAGAAGGCATAACCTCTGCTCAACCGGCAGCTTTTGCGGCGCAGAAATGACACCGCAGCCGACCATGGCTATGCGGTTCCCGTCCTGCTCTTCAACAACCCCATAGCCCATATTGAGCGTGCCGGGGTCAATGCCCAATACTCGCAATGCTCACATCCCAACCTTATCTCGGAGGATGACAGACCGGGCAAGGGTGATAGCCGGCAGCCTGAGCCTGGTTGACGGTATTGAACCACACCCGGGACGGCATGGGTATATGCTGGGCTATGCTGCATGACGGCCAGTGGTACTCGTGCGTATACGTGCTGGCCAACCAGTTATTAGCAGGCGTACCTGTAGGTCCCACTGCTAATTGCGTGGAGGCGGTCACCGTGCCGTTGGCATTGCCGGCAGTTATAACATAAACCGTTGTGCCGTTAGGAGAGACGGTACGGGAGCCCGATGGACTTACGGGCCCTATGCCGTTACTGATGACTACATTTGAAGCATTGGAAGTATCCCAGCTCAATACAGCCGTCCCCGCCGGTGTGATGTTGCCTGGATTCACATAGATATGCGCAATCGGAAGAGGGCCGGATGAGGTGGGAGACGTTGTTGTCGTTGTGGAAGACCCGCTTTCCACCGTGACGGTGGCCGATGCGGTGATAGATCCGGAAGCATTGACTGCGGTCAACGTGTAAGTGGTGGTGGACACAGGCGTTACGGTTGAGCTGCCGGCAGCAGAAACCGAGCCTATACCCTGGTCGATAATCAATGCTGTGGCATCGGATACACTCCAGGTCAGTACAGAGGAGCTTCCCGCCGAAATTGTTGTGGGGCTGGCTGTAAACGAGTTTATGGTGGGAGCGCCCCCTCCGAACGGCCAGCTGATGCACGAGGCCAGCAAAAGCGGCAGAGGCAATATAAGAGCCATCAGCAAGTGAGAGAATTTACCCTTCATAATCCTGAATTAACCTCCTGAATAATAATCTCAGTAATAAAACAACAAAAAACGCAATAACGTTTATATGCGCCGGACCGCCGCTGACGGCAAAGCTATACTTCAGCTTTCAACTTCTCGATCAGCGCGTCGCTGTAATCGAGATTGGAGAACACGCGCTGGACGTCATCCAGCTCCTCCAGCTTCTCCAGCAGTTTCACCGTCTGCAGGGATTCTTTCTCCGGAAGGGTAACTGTGGTCTTGGGCAGCATGGTAACTTCGGCGGAGACGGGTTTCCGGCGTTTTTCAACAGCCAGTTTTACGTTTTCGAATTCTTTAGGCTCTGTATATATCTCAAGCAGTGACTTATCTTCTTTGACATCTTTAGCGCCGGCATCTATGGCGTAAAGCGCCAGTTCATCGGGATCGATACCGGTTGTGTCCACGGTTATGACGCCGGTGTTCTCAAACATCCAGGAGACACTGCCGTTCTCTCCCAGGTTTCCATTATATTTCACGAATGTGCTTCTTATCTCTGAGACCGTGCGGTTGCGGTTATCCGTCATAGCCTCGAGCAGGATGGCTACACCGGCGGGTCCATACCCCTCCATTACCATCTCGGTAAAAGTCGTGCCCTCTGCCGCCCCGCTCCCTTTCTTGACGGCATTCTCGATATTATCCTTGGGCATGTTGTTGTCGCGCGCTTTTTGAATGGCCAGCCTCAGGCGGAAATTACCTTCAGGATTCGGGCCGCCCTGCCTGGTAGCGATGATGATCTCGCGCGTGAGCTTGGTGAACATAGCCCCCCGCCGGGAATCGGCCACACCCTTCTGCCTCTTAATCTGCGCCCACTTTGAATGTCCGGACATATTTACCCCTCGCAGAACATATTTCCTTTGTTTACTAAGAATAAAACATATTACAATCATTGTGCAACAGTAAAATCCGCTGTTTTCACAGGTCGGCCCGGCCACGTGTTATAATTCAAAATCTCATCCGGGGTGGCCATGGGGCAGGCGTGAAAAATCAACGTCAATTATTAAAGAAAACAGTCGAAAGCTATATGCGGCGTGTGCCGATGGTGCATGAGCACTGCGACCGCTGTCTCAAGAGCGCCCGCTGGCATGGCAGCGCACTACTGATGGTCATCGATGCCGCCTTTGACTCGATCGGACTGAACTACTTTCAATCGGTGGTCCCCAGAGTCGAACTCTTTCGCCGGAATTACGTAGAAACAGGCCTCATTCTCACGATGGAGGACCTTATAGCCGCCGATGTGGACGAGCTTCAGACCATATGGAAAAACGCACGCTCCTGGCATGTTGCCCGGAAGATTGCAGCCCATTTGCTGGCCGTACAGGTTCGCAACAGGCTCGGCGACCGTGATGCCCTGATCCACTGGGCAAGGCATGCACCGCTGGAAAGCTGGAAATCCGATCCCGTGGGAAGCATCGGCGGCGTGGGCATCAACACATACCAGTACCTGCGCATGATGGGCGGAGTAGACACCGTCATGCCGGATAAAATCGTTAAAAAGGTAATTTATGAGATACTTGATATGTCGGGTATGGAACGTCCCGACGGCGACCTGGAATTTATCAGGATGGTGGAAAGGTTGGCCCCTCAGACCGGATACCGGGCAATCGAACTCTGCTGGATGACCTGGCTGGTACAGTCCGAAGCCGGCTTGAGCCGTACCGAAAAATACGCAGAACTGCTGCCCAAGATATGAACGACGAAGACAGAAAAGCTGATACCCGCCTGCCGGAGGATGCTCCTCAGCCAAAATCCGGTTCATGGAACAGGGACAGATTTCTTCAACTTGGCTCCCTGGTGCTGGTTATAGCGCTTGTTGTAATAATCATCTGGCAACGGGACAATATAACTTTATTTGCCTTGTGGCTGGCCAAATATCCCGGCCTTAAATATATCGGGATTTTTGTTATCTCCGCGGCCGCCTCCGCAACGCTGATAATACCCATACCGGGACTTGCCATGACCTCCCTCATCGGGACATTGTCAGTAAGCCCGTGGGACCCGCTCTGGATCGGTATATCCTCCGGCCTGGGCGCCACCCTCGGCGAGACCACGGGTTATTTATTGGGATATAGTGGTAGAATGGCCATACCCGATACCGCGAGGTACGAAAAGGTGGTGGGATGGATGAAAAAATGGGGCAGCCTGACAATTTTTGTGCTTGCGCTGTTGCCTAATCCGCTGTTTGACCTCGCCGGCCTGGCCGCGGGCGCCCTCAAGTATCCACTATGGAAGTTCTTCCTGATCGGGGCAGCGGGAAGACTACCCAAACACATCCTCTTCTCATACCTGGGCTACTGGGGCATCCGTGTTTTCCCGCATCGATAAGACCGCCGGTTAAATCGGTTATAACCATATTTTATAAATTTAAGAGGAGGCAGGATGAGCAACAACATCGGACGCTGGCTGGACGACAACGTGAGGAAGTACGGAGAGTACAGGCAATTTATTTTCCTGGGGCCGGAGGGCGAGAAATCATGGACCAACAAGCAGATACTTGACAATGCCCGTGCGCTGGCGGCCGGCCTGCGCGCGGCAGGCATCAAGAAGGGCGACATCATAGGTTCGGTCATCAGCAACATACCCGAGATACCCGAGATAATGAACGGCGTCAACAGGATGGGCGCGGTTTACCTGCCCATCATCTACATGTTGACGGCGGCCGAGATCCGCTACATACTGGAGGACTCGGCCTGTAAAGTGGTCATCACCGAGGATGTGCTGCTTCCCAAGGTACGTGAAGCGGCTGCGGGGCTGAAGACCATCGAGCGGATAATCCTGATAGGTAAGGAAACGGCCCCGGATATCGTGGCCTACAGCGGCCTGATCAAGAAAGCAGGTAATGCCGACATCACGGATGTTGACAAAGATGACATGGCTATACTCATGTACACGTCCGGCACGACGGGATTCCCCAAGGGCGTGATGCTGACGCATAATAACCTCGAATGCCAGATGAAGACCGGCACCTCGGTATGGGGCGGCAACCACCTCGAGCCGCTGCTGACCACCATACCCATGAACCACATTTACGGCGTTCTCAGCTGCCTGGAGGGCTATTTCTCAGGATTCGTAAACATCCTCATGCCACCCTTCGACCCGAGGAAGGTACTGGACGCGCTGAAAGAATATCAGGTCAAAGCCATACCGGTCGTCCCCACCATGCTGATATTCATGATGATGGTGGCGGATCCCAAGAAAGACGACCTTTCGTTCATAGACCTGCTGATCTGCTCGGGCGGACCGCTATCCATGGAAACGCTGAAACAGTCCGAGACCATTTTTCACAAGCAGATAACGCAGGGCTACGGATGCACCGAGGTTGGCGGATCCATCGCAAGGCAGCGCAGGGACTGGCCGCGCAAACCGGGCAGCGTTGGATTCCCCATGCCGGGCCTGGCGCTCAAGATTGTGGATGACGAGGACAAAGAGGTGCCGCGTGGCTCCGATGGCGAGATAATCTGCAAAGGTCCAGTGGTGACCATGGGATACCTCAATAAACCCAAAGAGACGGCTGAGGCCATTAAGAACGGCTGGCTGCATACTGGTGACCTCGGCAAGATCGATGAAGATGGTGAACTATACATCACAGGCAGGAAGAAAGACCTCATCATCAAGGGCGGTGAGAATATAGATCCGGGTGTGGCGGAGGGCTGGCTGTTCAAGCACCCGGCCGTGCTTGAGTGCGCCGTCGTCGCCATACCGGACGCAACATACGGGGAAAATGTGGGTGCGGCAGTGGTCCTCAAGCCG
>JAQTLG010000096.1 GCA_028715025.1 Dehalococcoidia bacterium
GCAGCAGCTCCAGGTCGGCCTTCAGTTTTTTCTTCTTTGTTTTAATCGCCAGAGGAATAGCCTGAGTATTCTTTTTCTGCATAAGTCTGATGCTCCTTGTAAAGATTTTAACACGGCGTCGCTTCCTGTTTATAGCCATAAGGAAGGGGTTGCGCTAAACTTTAGGTTGTGGAGGAAATATATGCCTAAGTGGCCTGACCTGGCATCCGGCTTCAAACTGCTGCGCGAAGTGGATCTCAATGCCATCCGCCGGCGGGCTGAATCGCCCTTTTATCTGGCTGTGCTGGGTGGTGAGGGCGTGAACAAATCTTTACTGATAAGCCAATTACTAACCGGACCGCGTGCGCAGGAGAGTGGATTCATACCCCGGGTGTACGAGTACGGCCTAGACGGCGAGATGCCGCTCGGCACCTGCACTCTGGCTATATTGATGGTGGGCGGCAGCGATGATTGCGCCCGAGAGAGAGATGTCTTTAAACAGCTGCGGCGCGATAATATCCCCGTGATCGTCTGTTACAGCCGGAGCGATCTGCCGCAGGATGGAAAGGTTGTTTCGATCAATGCGCAGGGCTGGCAGGATGCGGAGACGGTTGTCGCGAATCCCGGCGACCGCCAATCGCTCACCAGGATGCTGGCACCGGCTATGCTGCGCGCCTGCCCCGGGCGGGAAGTTCAGCTTGCACGCAATCTTCCCATGCTGCGCGAAGCAGTGTGCCACAAGCTGATCGATGATGCATGTCTGGTCAACAGCACATACAGCCTTGCCACGGGTCTGGCCGAAATCAATGTATTTCTCGACCTGCCTCTCAACATGGCCGACATCGTGATCCTGACCAAGAACCAGGCTATCATGGCCTATAAGATATCCCTGGCCATGGGATTGACAGGCGACTGGAAGGAGACCGTGCCCAAGATGACCGCCGTGGTAGGCAGCGCCTTCCTCTGGAGGCAGGCGGCCAGGCTACTGGTCGGCCTTATTCCTGCATATGGAGTCGTTCCCAAGATAGCCGTGGCCTACGCGGGTACCTATACCGTCGGGCAGGCTATCTACCAGTGGTGCGCCAAAGGCGAGAAACTCAAGACTGAGAATCTCAGGGCGCTCTATCTTACTGCGCTCAAACGCGGCCGCGAGGCGGCACAGGCCGTGATCGCCAGGCGCAAGGCTCTGCGGCACCCGCAGCCTGGAGCGTGACACACAGCCTGCGTTTTCACTGCCGCTATGGAGAGACGCTAAATACGTCTGCGCGAGATCGATGTCGCGATCAGCACGATGATCAGCACGATGACCAGGAAAGCCGCCACGGCGCATATCCATAGATATATGTCATTGGCGAAAAGTGTGGCCAGGTTGAGTGTTCCATTATCAGAGGTACCGGCCTGCGCCGGCTCATCGAGCGACGGTCCTATGGCAGGCGGCGCCGTGATCGCTGCCGGCGATTGTATGTTTTCCGATGGACCCGGCGCAGATGTCCCGGGGATTTCAGTCTGCTGCGCAGGTGTTGGGGGGACTATGGGCGGGGATGGTGGAGCGACCTCTTGTTGTGCAGGCGATGGAGTCGGCATGCTGTAGCGGGGCGTGGGGGAGAGGCAGTCGCAGAAGGTCCACAGCCTTCCGGTGCCTGCCGCATAATCGTGCGGCCTGTTGTCTATGGCCCACAGGTTAACTCCCGACGACAATTTGAGTGAGCTGGGCTCCCGCGTGAAAACCACTCCCGCAGGCAGTCCCGAGGTCAGCGTGTCCCATTCGATAACGGGAGGGCCCAGAGCTTCCGGATACAGTGTTCTGTCGACGTAAGAGCCACCCGCAGCGGCTGAGGCGCCGTAGAGCGTGCCCATCTGGGCCAGGCCCCAGAAGCCGGCCGAGGGTGCTCCCATGATGTCCCAATCGCGGCTGTAGCCGATAAGCCAGTAGTAGATATCGCTGTTGGCCGAGTCGCCGGCAGCGTATATCACCGCCGCGTCGCTAAACCTGTAATCCAGGACTGTATGTATATTGCCTGAGGACGGCAAATCCGAGGTAACAACAAACGCGCCTACGCCGGACGAAGCGGCTACCCTGCTGTCGGAGCTGTTGCCTCCCACCACCACGATCCCGTTGGGCGCGGCAAAAATAGTATGGCAGCCTCTCAGTGTGACGGCTGCCTGCTGCGACCACTGGGCCGTCGGCGCTAACGCATTCGCCCTGCGCATGGAAGAAGTGGAGAGCACATACAGATGGCGAGTATTATCGATCATGGTAACCGAGAAGTCGGTCACATTCATTGCCGGAAGCTGCGCCTTCCAGGTCTGTCCGTCGTCCTGCGACTGGCGCAGATCGTCCGTGCCGCGTGAGGACATAAAAATTGCCCCGTCGTTCCCGTAGTTGCTCATGCGCAGTATGATGTCGTTGCGTGTCGCGGGCAGGCAAAGCACACGCTCCCACGATTTGCTCGTGGCCGATCCGCCCGAGCGCCAGATACTGTCCAATCCCGCGCCTGATTCATTGATCGAAGCCAGGTAGATCGCGCTGGAATCCTCTTTGACAGCCACGTCCGAGAGAAAGCTTATCTGTGTATCTATGAGGCTGATCTGGTTCCAGGTCTTCCCGTTATCTCTACTCAGGGAGAAAGCTGATTCGTCCAGAGGCGCGCCGGTGAGATATGCTCCCGGCCAGGCGGCCGGGCTGTTAAGCTGCGCCGATCCGGTTCCGCAGTAAGCACGGCTGCCGTCGGGTGACCACATCACTATGGCATTGCCGTAGCCGGAGGCGCCGGCGCCGGTAGGCGGTTTTTCGGTCTGGTACCAGCAGGCGGTGGGACAGGTCATGGGAGTGTCGGTGAACCAGGTCAATACGGTGCCTTGTGGGGCATTCCCGGTGACCGCTCCGGCCAGCAGCTTGCCGCCTGAATAGGTACCATAATAGGCAACGCTGGAGATGCGACGGTTGGGCTGTGCGCCCATGAGCTGGTAGACCATGGCGTCGTCCACCCTGAATATGCCGGCACTGCCGCCCGGAGCATCGATGCTTATGTAGGCCCGGCACAATGCGGGCGCCTGCCCCGAGTAATCGGCTGTGAGCTGGAGACATCCGCTCACTACCTGTGCAGCTTTGGGTGATCCGCCTGCCCCGCTCACGGTTATCTCGGGAGGATTGCCGTTGAAGGCCGTATTCCAGTCGGTGGTATTGGCATTCAGATCATGTATGCCGGCATTGAAATAGGTGCCGGCCGCTGTGGAGTACAGCACTGCTATGGAAGGATCTGACCGGTATGACAGTGGAAAGCGAATGGAGAGCACGTCCCCGCTGAACCCCTGTGCAGCCCAGGCGCCGCCCACGCCGCCAACCTTGTATACATAGACTTCGCCTGCCCCGCCTGAACGGGTGCCGGCAGCGATATCGAAAATCCCATAGACAGGAGATATGTCCAGTGCGCCGATGTCGGATGCAGCAGGGAAAGCCGTATCGTTCCAGGTCTGCCCCGCGTCCTGCGAGACATAAACCTGTCTGGGACGGTTTCCCGAACTGGTTACCGCGGCGACAAACTGCGGGTTATCGGGAGAGATGGCTATGTTCCAGGCCGGAAGCTCGGCCCCGGACGCAAGCAGGTTGCCGCTGATCTCCAGCCAGCTTGCGCCCGAGTCGTCCGATCTATATAGCTTGCGCTGCGATGTATCCGAAGCATAAAAAGTGTGACCGTCCCTGGACTGGGCCAGAAAGTTAATCTCGCCGGGGCTGGCTATGATGTTGAACTGGATGCCGGGCGTGTCCACCATGCTCCAGATCATACGTCCGGCCTGCGCGGGCTCGGATAGAACAGAGACGGACAGAACCAGCGCCAGGGCCGCCAGCGACGGCTTTGCCATGAATTTCAGGAGATTAAACATCGGCTACTGATGATTATAGAACGTTTCCACCTGCCGTGCAGTTTATGGCTGCTCAGTCCGGCAACTGGTCGGATGGTATGATCTGCGAAGCAGGTATATTGATCTCCGGCATCCCGTCGGTGTAGTGTGGGATGGGTGGTTTCAGCGGCTGTTTGGGCCCGTAGTTGATATCCTCGCTGATGGTATCGATCAAGCTGTAGATGATCTCGGTAACGCCCTTATGCATGCCTTTGTGTCCCAGTGGCAGCTTGCAGATATGCAGCTCCCATTCGTTGTACGACTCACGCGTCCAGGTGACCGTCCTTCCGCCTGCCATCGCTGCGCTTTTCTTGTCGCCCGGTATCACTGTAATGGGCTTGATAGCGGCGTTCTTCCACTGCGTAACGACGGTGCGCAGCAGCTTCTTGGAGGTCGAGCCGCATTCCTCCACGGTCGACTCTTCCTTAGCCGTGGAGTCGACGGCGCCGGCATATTCAGGCGCGGGCAACTCCTTCTTATCGATCATGGTGGCCATCTCGGGCAGTTCCTGCATGGACGGTGGCGGCAGCTCACGGCCCTGGGACAGTTCATCCTCGTATTTCTGCAGCAACTCGCTGAATTTCTCCATGAGCTGCTCGCGCGTGCTCTGCGGTTTCTTGAGCCCTTCGCCGATCATGACGACCGTTGTCTGCGGAGGTATGGCGGCTGGAGGTGGCTGCAGAGGTGGTGGGGGCATCGAGGGATAAGGCGGGTAGTAGACCGGAGGTGGTGGAGGTGGAGGGGGAGGGGGTTGTACCTGCGTAGCCCAGGGATTGACCGGCTGGGGCACGCGGTCGCGGCGGGTCAGGGCATAGATGCCGTAGATGAGCCCGGCTATCACCAGCACGGTGATTGGTATGGTAACCGCCGGGGTCGAGTAGTCAGGGTCCCACTGCACGGTGATGGTCTTGGGCCCCTCTATAAGCGCGGAACCCGAGGTGAGCAGCGCCCTGTATTTGCCGCCGAAAAAGCCGGCGATGCCGGGCATGGCCACCTCTTCCGGGGACACACTCCATTTGACAGTGCTGCCGGCCTTCTGCCATCCTCCTCCCGTTGTGTTGCCGTATTTGGAGTCCACGGTCAGCCGGTAATACAGATCGTAGGTTGCTATGTACTTGCCGGCAGCCTCGACCACGGTGTTGAGAGTGGACGAACTGATCTTTCCACCTGCCGGAGTCAGCCAGTACGCGAACGTGTACTGGGATTCGGCGTCCTTGGCCACTTCCTGCGGCGCGCTGACGTTGAGCGGATTACCCTCGCGGTGCCAGCCGGACCCGCTCATCGACGTTATGCCTGTGGGACTGCTGGTGATCTCGATATCGTATTCGGGATAGTACGTGAACTGCAACTGGCTGATCCCGCCGCTGACAGAGGCGGAGTTGGACTCCGCCTTGTACTGGATATCGGTCCGTCCCGACGGCGTCACTATATTGTCCACCGATATTATCGATGTCGTGTCGGGATCCAGCCCGGTAATCTTGTACGATTCGCCTCCCCGCAGCGTGGCCTTGGGCACGTTGCCCACATAAACGCGGGTCTGGCCCTCCTCCAGCCCGGAAGATATGCTCACGGTCACATCGTAGCTTCCCTTCTCCACGGTCAAATAGAAGGTCTGCTGCGCCGTGGAGCTTCCCGCCGTGGCTGTGACGGCAAAGGAATAGCTGCCCGCCGTGCCGCTGGCCGGTGTGCCCGATACCTGGCCGTTGTTAAAAGTAAGCCCGGACGGCAGAGAGCCGCTGGTAAGAGCGTAGCTTACAGTGCCTGTGCCCCCGGTGGCAACGATGCTGGCCGAATAGGCCTGCCTCACGGCCGCCGTGGGTATGCTGGTCGTGGTAAAAGTCAGTGCCGGTACGGTTATATATATGATGTAAGATTCGGTAGTGCTGCCCCAGGTGGCGTCGGTGACGGTTACATCTATAGAGTAAGTGCCCGCTGCCGTGGGTGTTCCTGTGATGGTCCTGCCGGAGGCTACCAGGCCGGGGGGTGTGCCGGATATAGACCAGACAGGCGAGGAACATGTGGTGCCGTTGCATGTGGCTGAGAAGCTGGTGCTATAAGATGTACCCACCACTCCGTTAGGTGGTGAACCATAGATGACGGGCGGCGCCGCATCAGCCCTGCCGTAAAACAGGCCGGCTCCAAGGCAGACCAAAATAAGGCAGACGGACAGCCACCTGATGGTCGCGGTGAGGATGTGACTGTAGCTGTTCACTCGATCTTAATCCGTATGGCCGGGGACGTTTATAATTGTATTATAATGACAATTCATATCGTTGTCGATATCTTCACGTACGCTGCCCTGAATGGCGGCACTACCACTGATTATGTATCAAGATTATTAATAGATTATTAAGAGCAGGGTTATTTCAGCTTCAGAGGCAGGCCTGCCGTCATAAGGATGACCTCGTCGGCCGCACTGGCCAGCCGCTGGTTGGCCTTGCCCAGGGCGTCGCGGTATACCCGCGCCAGAGCATTGTCCGGCACGATGCCGCTGCCCACCTCGTTGGAGACCAGTATGAAACTGTAGCGCGACTGCTGCATCAGGCCGATGAGGCCATTAATCTCAGCATCAACGGATTTTTCAGCCTGCTTGTCGATGGTGGTTTCGCCCACACAGTTGGCGACCAGCAGTGTTATACAGTCTACGATGACCGTATCGTATTTTCCCGCTTTATCTACCAGGGCCGACGCCAGGTTGTCTGCGACCTCCAGCGTGTC
>JAQTLG010000097.1 GCA_028715025.1 Dehalococcoidia bacterium
CCGTTTCAAAGTCGGAGAGATCGAGAGCGATGTATTTGATTCCGAGAGCAAGATCCTGCTCAACAGGATAAGCCTGCTTGAGAAAGAAATAAATAAAATACCCCTTTCTGCAGGCGATAAATTTAAAAAACACCGGGCGCTGATAGTGATTGTAGCCGTAGTGGCGCTTGGTCTGCTGCTCTGCGCCGCTGTGATACTGCTGGTGCCGAGGCAGGGTACAAGCGTGGGCAATATCGCCCCTGATTTCGTCATGCAACTCACCGACGACAACACCACGGCGCTCAGCTCTTTCCGCGGTAATAATGTCGTTCTGGCCTTCTGGGACAGGGATTTCTGGGATGATGACTTCTTCAGTGTAAACGGCGTGGTGCGCGGGCTTTACACGCCGAACAAGCTCAACGAGCTCCTGCAAAAGTATCCTGAGGACGACCTGACTATTATCGCCATCGCCTCTGGCGCCAGCAGCAGCGAGATAGATGACCTGATAAAGAAGTACGATATAGCATTCCCGGTCATCAGCGACACTTCAGGCAAGCTTCGTTCAAGCTACAATATATCTTATGAGCCCACCTGCGTTTTCCTGGACAAGAACGGTATCATCAGGGCCAGGGTGGAGGGCCCCATCACAACCATATCCGATTATGAACAGATCATCCACACCACCGGCAGCGGCCGCAGCATCAATACGTCGCAAGCGCCCATAATGAACGTGCTTGTCCAGTCCAATAACGAGAAAAGCGCCATGGTGACCTGGAGTACCTCGCTCCCGACCACCACACAGGTCGATATTGACGGCAAGAATATACAGACAGTGATAACGCCCGCTCCGGTCACCCTCCACTCGCTCAATATCAATGACCTGTCCCCAAATACCTCCTACCATATCAGGATTCTGTACAACGTGAATTACATCAACGTTTCGGAACACTCCTATAGCGCGCTGGCCGACACGATAGTCTCGAAACGCTATCTGGCCACGACTTCGGGAACGGATTCGAGCTACCCGGAGATATCAGGCGCCGGGACCAGCTCGATTACGGATTCATCCATACTGGTAACATGGAAAACCGACGAGCCCGCCAGCGGTGAAGTCGATTTCAGCACAGGCAATGATATACCGGGCACAGAATCCCAGGGAAACAACCTGACGATCTGGCATACGGTCAAGCTGGATAGCCTGATACCGGATACGGAGTATCGTTTAAAGATCAGATCGAAGGACACCGGCGGCAAGGAGTCTACTCAGGACCTGCCATCGGTAAAGACGCTGAGCATGATCGAGACGGCTCCTCAGGTGGGCAAACGGGCACCTGACTTTATACTGAAATCTATAGACGGCACAGAGTATTCCGTGAGCCAGTTCCTGGGCCGCAAGGTCATGCTGAATTTCTGGCTGGAAGGCTGCCGCGCTTGCGAGCTGGAGATGCCATTGATTCAAACGGCCTTCGACAAATACGGCCGCGACGAACTTGCCGTACTGGCAGTCAACGTGCGAGGAGACCCCGATAAGGTCAAATACCTCGTAGCCAATGAGAGGCTATCGTTCCCTGTGCTGATGGACAGCGAAGGCGAGGCGGACTCTATTTACAAGGGGCCGGCCTTCCCCACCACGTTCCTTATCGATTCCACCGGCATTATCCGGGAGATCAAGACCGAACGGTTCCAGACCCTCAGCGAGATCGATGACTCACTGTCCAAATTAGACTGCTGCAAATAGCCCTCTTTATTTAGGTTGAGGGGCCAACGATATGGGCAATAGAAATCATTATATTATATGGTTATCAGTCCTCATTGCCCTCTTTGCTTTCGGTTCGGCCGGTTACATGCTCATCGAGCACTGGGACTTCTTTGATTCCTTCTACATGACGGTCATCACCATCGCCACGCTCGGGGGCGAGACACATCCTCTCACCGGCAACGGCCGCATTTTTACCATCATCCTCACGCTGGTCGGAGTAGGTACCGTAATTTATATCCTTACAAGCATTGTGCAGGCGACACTGGAAACTGAGTTCGGATCATTCAGGAGGTCCCGCATGGAAGCCAGAATCAGGAGGCTCAATAACCACTTTGTACTATGCGGCTACGGGCGAGTTGGCGAGGCTATTGCCGGCACGTTAAAAAAACAGAAATCCGGCTTCGTGGTCATCGACCACAGCTTAAACAGCTTCAACCGGGCCGTCCAGGACGGCTGTTTGAGTATTATGGACGATGCGACCAACCACGAGGTGCTCAAACGCGCCGGTATTGAAAAGGCCAGGGGACTGATCACCGCTTTCGGAGACGATGCATACAACACATATGCCGTGCTGACCGCACGCGAGATCAATCCCGTGCTTACCATCATCAGCCGCGCCAATAACAATGATGCCGTACGCAGGCTCAAGCAGGCGGGCGCCACCCACATCATCCTGCCCGAAGTGATAGGCGGCCAGCAGATGGCCCGTCTGGCTCTCAGACCTTCCACGGTCCAGTTTATCGAGACGGTACTGGCGGATAACGAGGGTGAGTACCTCGTGGAAGAAGTCTATATCGACGAGAATTCAACACTCATCGGCAAAACCATCAAAGACCTCGAGGAAAAGTTTGCAGGTGTTCGCATCATGGCCATCCGTGAGAAGGATGGCGATGTACTCATTAGTCCCACCCTGAATACCACTATCGAGATAGGGGGCAGCCTCACCGCTTTCGGCACGATGCAACAACTGCAGGAAATTGAAGGCTGTTGTTCGCTTACCCGCGACAGCAGCGGTCGCATTGTGCCCGACCTGTAGACCACTTAATGTCGCAGCGCGTCATAAGACAAACCAGAAAAATGCGCTCCAAACTGAGTGATTTTCTGGCAACCTCTGGAGTTATACTGTAAGATTTATCAGGCCGTAACCCGATTTATTTTTCTTCATAAGGACTTGCCAATGAGTTTACGCGTAAAAAAAACACTGCTCTTCATTCTGCTTACATTCTTCATCGACTGGTCGCTGGTATTCCTCTACATCGCACTGGGAGGCAAGGTCGACAGCCTCGGCATCGTGCTGCTGGCTTCGATATATATGTTTATCCCGATGATAGTCACAATTATCGTACAGAAGACTATATACAAACAGCCGCTGGCCGGGCCGATGGGCATCTCATTCAAGTTTAACCATTGGTTCTTTGTGGCATGGTTCCTGCCTCCCATAATCGCCTTTGCCGTCATGGGAGTCAGCCTGCTCATGCCAGGGATAACATTTACGCCCGATATGTCAGGCTTTCTTGACCAGATGGCCTCCGCCCTAAACCCGGAGCAAATGGAGCAGGCCCGAGAACAGCTGGCCTCCATGCCGGTAAATCCTGTATGGCTGATACTGGTGCTGGCTCTCATCTCTGGAACAACCATCAATGCTATTCTGGGATTCGGAGAGGAGCTGGGCTGGCGCGGTTTCCTTCAAAAAGAGCTCTCCGTCATGGGTTTCTGGAAATCCTCCATACTGATCGGATTCATATGGGGCATCTGGCACGCACCTCTGATCCTGCTGGGCCTGAATTATCCACAGAATCCGCAACTGGGCGTGCTGCTGATGACGGGCTGGACGATACTCCTGGCGCCACTCTTCAGCTACATCCGGCTCAAATCACGCTCGGTCATCGCTGCCTCAATCTTCCATGGCACTATCAACGCGGTACCCGGCCTGGCTGTTATACTTATATCCGGGGGAGATGAGCTGACTGTGGGCTTGACCGGGCTGGCCGGATTTATCGTTTTTGCGCTGGCCGATGTATTGCTCTTCTTCTATGACCGGTTTATCACCGGAGAAAAGGCCGATACTATCTTGAGACAGATGTCTACGGAGCCCTGAATGCAACACGGAGGATTGATCGAGCGTCTGCCTCCACCCCTTCTCAAGCTGACCCTGACCGCCGCCAGGCTTGCCGGTAGATCAGGGGTAAAAGTTTACCTGGTGGGCGGCATCGTGCGTGACCTGATGCTGGGCCGGCCCTGCGTGGACATCGATCTGGCGGTTGAGGGCGATGCCGTCGGACTGGCACTGCAGATGGCGGAGGAAATGGGCGCACGGCTGAAAGTACACAGGGCATTCGGCACCGCGTCACTGAAAATGGAAGGCTTCAATGTGGACCTGGCGACCTGCCGCAACGAGATCTACCGCCATCCGGGCGCGCTGCCTCTGGTCAAGCCAGGCAATTTAGAGGACGACCTTAAACGCAGGGATTTCACCATAAACGCCATGGCCGTCTGCGTCAATGGGCCCGACCGGGATGTCCTGACCGACCTTTTCGGCGGACGCCGGGACCTTTCCCAAGGACTGGTACGCGTTCTGCATGATAAGAGCTTCCAGGATGATGCCACACGCATGATGCGGGCGATGCGTTACGAGCAGCGACTGGGCTTCAAAATTGAGCGCAGCACGGTCAGGCTGTTAAAGAGCAGCCTGGATATGCTGGACACGATCAGCGGCGACCGTTTGAAAAACGAACTGCTGCTCTGGCTCAACGAAGGCCATTGTCATAAGATATTGCGCCGGGCTTCGCAACTCGGTATAACCGGCAAACTGCACCCCGCGCTCAAATGGAATCGCGCCATGAGCCTGGCTTTCAGGCGGGCGGCTGCTCCGGATGTTGTCAAAGCGACACCTCTGTATTTCTGCCTGTTCGTGCACAACCTGAATGAGGAGGAGCTGTATGAACTGCTGGGAAGGCTTAACCTTACCGGCAGCCGTCTGGACCTGCTGAGCAACCAGTCGCTTGAACTCGCGAACAGGTGCAATGATATCGCCAGACCAGCCGTTAAAAGGTCAAAAATATATTCAACGCTGCATGAATACGATCCGGTAGCCGTACAGACCGCTTGTTGCTACGCTGTGAATCCCAGCCTTAGACGGAATCTCCAGCTGTATCTGGACACGCTCCGTCACGTTAAAACTTCGCTGGGCGGCAACGATCTGTTGAAACTGGGCGTACGGGAGGGCCCGAGGTTGGGATCAATCCTCAATAAACTCCTGGCTGCCCGGCTGGATGGAGCGATACGGTCTAAATCAGACGAGACCAAACTGGCGCACCGGCTGGCCGGCCTTTAAAATCGCCAGCCGTTCAACAGCACCGGCAACTGGTGTCCGATGCTGCAAAGGATAATGGCCCGCGGCACCTTGCCGCACCAGGCGGCCAGAATAAATTTCCACCACTTTATCTTTAGCGCACCGCCGGCCAGGCCCATCAGGTCGAAGGGCACGACAGGTACGAGGGCCACGCCGAAGACGGCCCATACGCCATAGCGCTGCATCCAGCCGGCCGCCTTCTGATAGACAGGCAACTTCTCATCGACTACTATCTTTTCGCCCGCATAGCCCACCCAGTAGGATGTCATTTCACCTATGGCGTCTCCCGTTCCGGCGGCTAATCCCACCAGCATGGGATTCCATATGATAGCGGCAGCAAGCATTATGGCTAAGGCCGGTGTGGGAACGAAAATAGTGCAGCTGCTGATCAGGCTGACCGTGAAAACAACCAGATAGGCAAGCCATCCGTAACTCTGCAGAGAAATACTGAAGACATCATGATACTGGAACAGCAGGAAGGCAATGCCTGCGGATAGGGCCACCATACCCAGCAGCAGCAGCCCCTCCTTGAGCCACTTGACCCACCAGCCGGCAGGCCTGGCACCTTTAACAGCCAATCTCTTGCCTTCCTACCGAGGTCACTATATATGACTCCAACTGATGGGCCAGCAAATGGGCATGGATATCGGATGCCTGTTTGTCATTATTCAGCATTGTGAAAAGAACCGGACCCGATCCGGCCAGATGTACCTCGGACGCGCCCGCCCGATGGAAGTCCTCTATATATCTGTCCAGCCCCGGGAAGGCGGCGGGCAAAACCCTCTCGAAAACATTGAAGAGCGCCTGCGGCCTTCTTTCAGCCCCGCTTTCTAATTGCCGTCTAACGGTTGAGGAGAAGTCGCCGTCAGAATAATGGGCTGGTTTGAGCAGGCTGTAAAGAGCGGCGGTCTTGCCGGATGGTACCGGCACGCGGGGCCGCAGTAAAACAAACCACGTCTGTTCCAGGTCGGCAAGGGGAGTGATCCGTTCACCCCTCCCCTCAACCAGGCAGGTGCCCCCATAAATGAGAAACGGCACATCTGACCCGAGCCCGGCCCCGATCGCCGCCAGTTTATCTGCCGTCAATCCGAGCCGCCAGAGGATGTTGAGACCGCGCAGCACGGCCGCGGCATCGCTGCTTCCTCCACCCAACCCGGCTCCCGACGGTATATGCTTCTCCAATTCTATGGCAACACCCCGCTTACAACCGGTGGCGTCGCCCAACGTTTGAGCCGCCCGTAAAGCAAGGTTGTCCCTGTCCTCGACGCCGGGCAGTCTGTGTTTCAGTTCTATGCGGTCGGCAAGCTGCAGTGTCAATACGTCATGCATACTAATCGCCTGCATAATGCTGGATATATCGTGATAGCCGTCGCTTCGACTGCCCAGTACTTCAAGCACAAGATTAAGCTTGGCAAATGCCTTCAGCCTCAGCACTTTCCGCCTCCCGCTGCAAGATAAAGGGCCGACCATTCCT
>JAQTLG010000098.1 GCA_028715025.1 Dehalococcoidia bacterium
CCCTCATGATCGGCCGCATCTGGGACGCTTTTTACGACCCAATCATAGGTTATGTATCCGACCGCACTGTGAATAAGATGGGCAGGCGCAGGCCGTTTATGCTGGCCGGTTCCATCCCTTTTTTTATAGCCATGGTGCTCATGTTTACCAACCCGGCTCTGCTCGTCGGCACCGGTATCAGCCAGACCACTTTGTTCATCTATGTCATGGTTGTATACCTCATCCTGTGCACGTCATATTCCACGGTGAATATTCCCTATTACTCACTGGCCCCGGAACTTACCACTGACTATAACGAAAGGACTTCGCTTAATGGTTACCGCTCCGGTTTCGCCGCCGTAGGCACACTGCTCGGGGCAGGGCTGGCGCTTCCCATAGTGGCCATGGCCCCGGATAAGAACATGGGCTTCATTCTGATGGGTCTGATATTCGGCAGTGTCGTGCTCGTTTCAATGTTAACAACCGTATTCACCGTCAGAGAGCCGGCCAAACTGAAACCTGCCCAAACCATGGGTTTAGTAAAAACTTATACCGAGGTATTTAAAAATAAACCCTTTAACATCATCCTTCTGTCCTATATCTGCCACATAATTGCCATAACTATTGCCAGCGCCATAGTCATCTATTACTTTAAATACGTGCTCGGAGCAGAGAGCGACACAACCTACGCTATGTTAATACTGATCGTGACTGCGCTGCTATTCATTCCTGTAAGTGTATGGCTAAGCAAAAAAGTGGGTAAAAAGCTCGTCTATGGCATGGGCTTTATCAGTATGGCCTTAGGTTTGCTGATACTCTTCTTCTTAGGGCACATTTATGGAGTGACCTTCACCCTTATTGTGATGTGTTTCATGGGTATGGGTATGGGCTTTACCTACGCTATACCTTATGCCATAGTGGCTGACGCCATTGAATACGATTATCTTCGTACGGGCGAGCGCAGGGAGGGGGCATTCTTTGGCGTCTGGACGTGGGCCTACAAAATCGGTCAGGCGCTGGCTGTATTCGTCATGGGTCTAACCCTAAGTGCAATGGGCTATGTGCCCAATCTTATACCTCAGCCCGAAATCGCCCAGCTTGGAATCAGATTGTTTTTCGGGCCGATTTCCGCCGCAGTATTCATCCTGGGGGCCATAATCCTGTATTTCTACCCGATCACTGAAAAGCGATATAAGGAGATACTTGTGCAAATAGCTGAGAAAGAGGCAAAGCAATCACTCTCCAGGTGAACCACTATGTACGAAGCATTTAAGAAACTTCCGGTAGCAAAACAGCATCGCATCCTGGATGCAGCCATAAAAACAATAGCTGAGAAGGGCTATGAAGCCGCCAGTATTTCCACTATCTGCCGGCGGGCACGAATCTCAAACGGTGCCCTTTACAAATACTTTAAGAACAAGGAGGCGATGTTCTATGCCTGTGTGGAGTACGGTGTTGAAGTGATGATGCAGGAGCTATATCTGAGGTATACAAATGAAACGGATAACCTGATCGGTGCTGTCCGCAACCTGCTGTATGGATTCAAGGAGTTCACCAAAAAGCACAGGGACATGCTTTCGATCTATTCGGACCTCGGGTCTGGCAATATGAACCGCTTCGCGGCCATAACGGAAAAAGTTGAATACGAAGGCAATATGTTTTTTGTGGACCTGGTCGGAAAGGCAGTTAAGCGAGGGGAAATAGAAGCCGGACTGGGGATCGATGTAGTTGCCCACTTACTGGACAGCCATATTATGCTTTTCAGCTATTCGCTGGTCTCCGACTACCATGCCAGGAGATTTGATGCATTCTTTGGCGATTCAACAAACCGGCTGACGGAGGACGAAAAGATCGATAAAATCCTAAATGCACTTAAGAAATTGCTGAGGATTTAATTTTTTAAATGGTCGAGAGCGAATATTCGCTCTCAATAATGCGGGTTGTAAAAGGAAAAAGCAGACACGTTTTAGATCAAAATTCTGGGAGGAGGTTTCCTGTGGACAAAGAAGCAAGAACAATAGACGAGATCCTGTCGATCAAGGATGGGCATCTGTATGTGGAAGAATGCGATGCCGTGAAGCTGGTTGAGAAATTCGGGTCCCCCATCTTTGTCATTTCCGAAAAGATGCTCCGCAGCAATACCCGACGTTTTAAAGAGGCATTCCAGGACAACTGGCCCGAAGGGAAGGTCACGGTTATGCCGGCTATCAAGGCCAACGTGACCCTTTCCACCAGGAGGATCCTTACACAGGAAGGCGCCGGCGTGGACGTGTATTCTCCGGGAGAACTGATGGCGGCGCTGGAGTCAGGGGCCGATCCTGAAGTAATTTCTGTCAACGGCGGCGGAAAGGACAGGGAGCATATCCGGAACGCGATCAAGGCGGGGTGCCGTATAACACTCGACGATGTCGACGAACTCGACCTGATTGAACAAGTCGCCAACGAACTGAATATGAAGGCCAAAGTACGTTTCCGCGTACGTCCTGACTTTCCCAATTTATGGAGGCCCACCGCCTTCACCCTCGAATTGGTCCCCATCGACCTGGGGACCCAGGCGTACAAAAATGGTATACCGACCGAGCATGTAATTGAGATGGGCAAGCGGGCGCTCAAGATGAAAAACGTTGAGCTTGTCGGTTTCCACCTTCATACCGGCCGTCATCATGATACCCTCTGGTACTGGCAGGGCATGATGCAGCAATATGTGAAGCTGATTGCCACCTTAAAGAAGGAATGGGGAGGATATGAGCCGCAAGAAGTCAGCATCGGCGGCGGGTTTCCCATACCCAGGGACCCCTTCGGCCGCATGATGAACAGGGCGGATGCGCCCCTCTTCATGGTCTTTTTCCCAATAATGGCGTTCTTGAGGATATTGGGAGACAGGGCCAGATATGCGACGCTTTCATCGGTGATGCAGCTGATCCTGACGAGGACACCGAATAAAAAATTGGCTCCTACGATTGAAGATTTCGCAGAAGCGACCATGGGTTCGTTCAGAAAAGCGATGGTCAAGCACAAATTGAATATGAAGGGACTTCATTTCCAACTCGAGCCGGGTCGGAGCCTGTACGGGAACGCCGGAATACACCTCAGCAGGGTTTTGAAAACTAAGCATCAGAAAAAACCTATCGTATGGAACTGGGTGCTGCTGGACACGACCTATTTCTTTCTAACCGGTGGCACGTACGAACAGCACCTGCACGACTTCATCTGGGCCAATAAGCCGGATGCCAGGCCTGTTATGACCGCCGACATCGTCGGAAGGTCTTGCTACGGCGACCGCATGATACCGGAGGTGCGCGTTCCCGAACTGCAGTCAGGAGACATTATTGCCATACTGGACACCGGGGCCTACCAGGAGGTATCGGCCAGCAATTTCAATGGGCTGCCGCGCCCGGCCACAATACTCGTAAACCAGTCGAGCGCCGAGGTAATAAAGAGGGCCGAAACACTGGAAGACGTATTCAGGAGGGATGTTGTTCCGGAGAGATTGAAAAAATAAAAGAGTTAATCCAGAGCTATTTAAAACATAAGAGCCACGTGTTTTAAAAATATAAATCAGGAGGGAGAGATATGACAATCAACAAACCACCGCAACCCAAGGGATATGACATTTTCGGACCCACGCCGCACCTGGCTGATGTTCCATATGACGAGCACCGTGCCAGGATTACCAAGGCTCAGTAACTCATGAAGGAACAGGGCGTCGATTTGCTGATGCTCTGCAGCATGCAGGACTGCCATTATTTCGCGGGCTTCACCTCCACCCACTGGTTCAACCCCAGCCTTCAGTGCTGTGTCACCCTCATCCCGGTCACTGGAGAGCCGCTCATCATTATTCCCGAGTTCTTCAGGTGGAGCGCCGAGGCCCAGTGCTGGATACGCGATATACGCGGCCAGGTGGACGCGCACCAGACGCAGAATGAACGAGGCCTCCCGCGGGAGGTGGCCCAGATTGTCAAGGAAATGGGATACGGCAAGGCCAGGATTGGCCTCGAGATGGGCACTCTGGCGCACTGTTTTATTCCCCGCCCCTACAATGATATCAAGCTGCTCATCGATTCACTGCCCGAAGCCAAGTTTGTCGACGGCGACATGGTCATCTGGGGATGCCGGATGATTAAATCTCCGCTGGAGTTAGACCGCCTCATACAAGCAGCCGCCGTGCACCGGCAGGCCTTCGGCGCCATCGTGGACGGATACAGGCCCGGCATGACTGAAAACGACCTGCTCCGTATCTACATGTCGACCGCAGCCGCCAATGGGTCGGACTGGATGAAATCAGGCCACATCATGTGCGGCGATATGAAAGAAGGCGTCATCGACTGCGGCGGCCACTGGGATGGAATCGTCATCAAGAAGGGTGACTATATGTCCTTCGATATGCCCTGCCGCTACAAGGGGTACTGGGCGGACATGGGCCGCTTTGTGTACGTGGGTCCCACGCCTGACAATTACAAGCGTGGAATGGAGATCGCCTGGAAGGCCTTCGATGCCGGGGCCAATGTGGCCAAGGCCGGTATTCCCGCCAGCAAGGTCTACGACGCCGTAGCCAAGACGCAGACCGATAACGGTATGTTTTGCATTGAGATGGTCGGGCACGGTATCGGCCTTGACGTCCACGAGCCGCCGGTGTTTTCACACACTGAGGAGACGATCCTCCAGGCCGGCATGGCCATGGAGCTGGAGGTCACGGGCATGATGGATGGATGGCACAGGGACGGCAAGACAGGCATGTTCCACTATGAAAACCTGATAATCATCACCGAACATGGTTGCCAGGTGATAGAGGGACTGCCCAGGCAGCACCTGGAAGTCGCCTGCTATAAATAAAACAAGAAACCGGAGGTCCCATGGATATCGGTTCAACATTGTGGTTTCTTGCAGTAATACTGGCAGGGCTGGCTGCCGGACAAATGCTGGGCGAGTTTCTTTTGCTCGGACCGTTTCAATCCTGGTTTTTTGAAAGCGGCAACGCTGAGATGTTCAAGAGGAGCTACGTGCAATTTCGTAATACAAAGAGGTCAACGCGTATCTTCAACGCCGTGTACATAGTAGCTATGCTGGCCGGCATCGCTTACCTTGCTATTCTTTTTTTCATTGGAGAGACTGGGGTGATGCCGGTCCTGGCAGTTGTGCTACAGTGGCTCTTTCTTCTGGTCTTTTACGGTTCCGGCTTTGCCGGGCTCGAGCACAAGGTGTTCGCCGGGAATATATCGAAGGAGTTGGCCGATAAATTCCGTTCAATGAATGTACCCAGCCTCGGGATTTATGCCCTGCTTTGGTGCGCTTCGTTCTGCGTTCTTGTGTTCATGCGAGTTCAGTGACGATAAATGGGAGTGTTTATGAAAGGACAAATGATTTTACCCAAGGATATCTTCTGGCTTGATAACTCCTACAGTACTGGCCCCATCTTGTGGGGTGACCAGGAGGCGGACGTCGCCGTCGTGGGTGGCGGCTTCACCGGTCTGGCCTCAGCCTATTTCATCAAGCGTCGTTTCCCTAAAAAACGGGTCATCGTACTGGAGGCGGAACATATCGGTTTCGGCTCCTCAGGGCGAAACTGCGGCGGGGTTGCAGGGAATATGGGGCACAACTACAGCAACCTGAGGAAGAAGTTCGGAACAGAGAAAATGATGCAGCTCCAACGCCTCATGATACAGTGCGTCGATCTGGTCGAGCAGCTTATCCGTGAGCATAAAATCGAGTGTGATTATGATAGAGCCGGAAGGCTTATGGTTGCGGAGACCGATGCGCAGGCCAAACGCCTTGAAGAGGAGGCGAAGGACGGCGAGCAGGCCAATGCTCCCGTGGAATGGTTCGAAGGACCACGCGCTCGCGAGCAGTTCGGATGCCTGGATATCAAGGCAGCCGTACGCTATCCGAACGAGGGGGTCATGGATCCCGTGAAGTTCCTGCGCGAGATGAAGCGCGTCGTTGAATCGCTTGGCGTCGAGGTCTACGAGAACTCCCGCTGCGTCAGGATGATACCCGGCACAAGCACCTCCCGCAAGATACTCCTCTATACCAACGGAGGCCGCGTAGTTGCTGATGAGGCGGTCCTGGCAACAAACGCCTTCAGCGACCCTCTCATGCTTCTCCGTTACAAGGTACTCCCCCTCTATGTCTATGTTATAACTACCGAACCTCTGAGCCAATCTCAACTGGAGGCTTTCCAGCATCCCGGCGGGCGGGGTAATGTGTTTGGCGCCACTAATCTCTACTGGGCGCGCAATCTCACATCTGACAACCGGCTGGTCTTCAATGAGAACGAAGTGTTTTACTACTATAACAACGAAAAAGACTACAGCCAGCGGGCTCAATCGTTTCAACGGCAGTACGATCTGATGGTGAAGAAATTCCCCTTTCTCAAGGGAATACGCATGACCCATGCCTGGGGTGGACTGATCGGCATTACGCTGGATTTTCTCCCTTTCATGGGCCGTACGGGAATGCACGGGAATATTTATTACAGTGCGGGGTACAACGGCTGCGGCCTCGCACCGGCCCAGCTTGCAGGTAAGATAATAGCGGCCATGATG
>JAQTLG010000099.1 GCA_028715025.1 Dehalococcoidia bacterium
CGAAGATGAGATGCGCGAAGAGATAGCCGCGGCCGGCAAACAGCTCGAAATGGAGCTGGAGGTCGGATATGAAGGTCTGACGATCGAGCTATAGACGTGTCGTTGATGGGGGGATCATTACAGATTTATTTATGGGTGGGTTTACCAGCAGATAACCTATAGTTATTCCTGCCACCAACCTTTACTTGATACATTAATTTATCGGATTTCTTTAGCAGTTCCTCAATATCTTTACCATCTTCGGGGTAAATCGCAACACCTATGCTAACAGTCATAGTGATTTTATGCTTGGTTTTCATTAGTGGTCGCCGAAAACTCTTTACTATCTTTTGTGCGATTTTGATAGCAGCTTCTTTCTGATCAACTTCCCATAAAAGCAGAATAAACTCATCTCCACCGATGCGGGCAACGGTGTCAACCTTGCGCAGTATGTTTGTAAGACGGCCTGCTGCAGCGACCAATACTTGGTCTCCAACAGCATGACCAAACGTGTCATTAATGGCCTTAAATTTGTCTAGATCAAGCGACATTATTGACAGTCTCTTCTTCTCCCTTTGTGAGTTTGCCAGGGCTATAGTAAAACGGTCGAATAAAAGCGCTCTGTTTGGTAAACCGGTCAGACTATCGTGGGTAGCCATCAATTGCAGGTTATCCTTTAGCTTCTCGCGTTCAGTTATATCGCGTATATTGCATTGGATCACTCTACGATGATCAACTAAATACGCGTTGGATACAAACTCGACTGCATATGGTTTGCCGGTTTTGGTTTCAAGCGGCATATTGTCAAAGCGGATGAAATCATCCCTTTGTAATCTGGAAAAGGCCTCTTTGCTTCGTTTCACATCTTTAAACGCACCGATTTGCCAGAGCAGTTTGCCTATAATTTCATCTCTTGAATACCCCAGCATTGTTAACAGGAACGGGTTAACGTCTTCGATTTTTCCCGTTTTCCCGTTGAGAATCAATATCCCATCTTGAGCGGTTTCGAAAAGACGCCGATATTGAAGTTCAGAAGCTCTTAAGTGTAGATCTACTTTTTTATGATCGATTTGTTTTTGTGATTGTCGCCTTTTTTCTATGCTATCAATCATTTGCCAAAATCCACCCGGCAATTATATTTTACTATGAGCTGATAAATAATCAAATAGCATCGAAGACATCTCATTTACTAATAAAGAAATAGCTTTAGTAGTTGAAGGTGAAGCGCGATGTAATTAAATTGTATTTACAATTCAGTTATATCGAAGGGGGTCATCTTGCCATCGGGCGAGTAATTGTAGAAGCCTTTGCCTACCTTGCGACCCAGCCTTCCGGCCTCCAGCATTTTCTCCATCAGCGGCGATGATGCCGCGATATCCGCAGCACCCAGTGCAGCGAAGGATTTGCCCACTCTTACATAAGTGTCGATGCCTGCGTTATCGGCGATCTCGAAGGGGCCGATATTCCAATTGAACCCGTAACGCATGCCTTTATCCACATCTTCCACCGTTGCGATGCCGTTTTCTACCAGCGACAGGGCCTCCCGGAATGCGACGCCGCTCACGCGGTTCATGATGAACCCGGGTATATCTTTCATGACCTTGACCGGATACTGGCCGAGAGAAGCTATGAAATCGACGCTCTTTTTGAATACGTCATCCGAAGTCTTCTCGCCCTTGATGACCTCGACCAGCCTCATCATCGGCACTGGGCCGAAGAAGTGCAGGCCGACCACTCTCTCCGGATGTACTGTCAGCGAAGCCAGGCGGGTGATGGGGATGCTGGAGGTATTGGAGGCCAGGATAGTATCCACCGGGCAGGCGGCGTCTAGCTCCTTGAACATCTCCTTTTTCATTTTCTCATCCTCGAAGACAGCTTCGATAACCCATTGGCAGCGGGGGGCTGTGGAGAGGTCATTGACGGGCGTAATCCTGTCCTGCACGGTCTGTGCGCTGTCCGTGATCCTGCCTTTAGAAGCGAGTTTCTCGGTCGACCACTTTATCTGCGCCAGGCTCTTTGTGATCGCCTCCGGATTCATATCCTGCAGGTAGACGTTGTAACCGGCCTGCGCAGCCACCTGGGCGATGCCTCCACCCATAAAGCCTGCGCCGATAACCATGACGTCGTCCATAATAACCCCCCTTGAGTGAATTGTGTCTTCAGAAATGAAGCTTGCTTATTGTGCATAAATTCAACGGATTTAGCAATATACTGTACTGGCCAATCGTATCGTTATATAATATCTATTGCCGCCTCAAAGGGCGCCCTCCCACCGGGCGGCCGCCAAATAATTTAATTACGGAGGTATTCCCCATGTCTTTAGTCGAATGGAGCGTTGATGAAAATATCGCGTTGCTAACCATGAAGAACGGTGAGAACAGGTTTAATATGGGCTTCTGCAACGAATTGCTCAAAGCGCTGGACGATATCGAGAAGACGACCTCCGCCACCGCGCTTGTCGTGAAATCCGCCGACGAAAAGATCTGGTGCAATGGTATGGACCTCGACTGGCTGGTGCCTGCTATCGGCCGCAAGGATCCCGAAGTGGAGAAATTCTTCGAGACGCAGGACAGGGTCTACAGGCGATTCACCTTCTATCCCATGATCACGGTGGCGGCGCTGACCGGCCACGCGTTCGCCGGGGGCGCTATTCTGGCCTGCTCTTTCGATTTTCTTTATATGCGTGCCGACCGCGGCTTCCTGTGTTTCCCCGAAGTCGATCTCAATATCCCTTTCCTGCCGTATATGGATGCTTTGATCAAGAAGACCCTGCCCTCAACTAAAGTGCGCGAAGCCCAGCTGACCGGGAAACGCTACACTGCTGCAGAGCTGGAAAAAATCAATGTTGTGCGCAAAGCCTGCTCCTCTGCCGATGAGACTGTGAAAGAGGCAGTAGCCTTTGCAAAAAGTCTGAATAAAGGCAGAGGCATCGTTAGCGAGATGAAAAAAATCATGAACGCCCCCATAGGCATTCTCATGGACAATGTGGTGAGGCCTAAACTGGATACGGGCGGCGTTCCCATTAAATAACGGATTGACTCAGTGTAATAAAAATGAAGCATATGCGGAATATAGCGGCCCGGCTCATGATACTGCCGGTTGTTTTCATAACAGCGATGCTGTGCGGCTGCGTCAGCCCGGCTATCGTTGATTCACTGGTAAAAGTGCAGGCCGAAAATGCGGTTGTCAATGGCGTAATCGTTGATCAGGCCGGCTATGTAGCTACGGGCAGTAATGCGTTGGGTAACTCCACAGCTGCATCTGTTGAGATCAAGCCCGGACAGAGCTACGAGGGCCGTTTAATCTGCAGAGACAGTGAGAGGGACCTGGCGCTGCTTAAAATAGAGGCGCCTGAGCTCAAAGCGGCTTTACTGGGAGATTCGGACCTTGTGCGCCAGTGGGATGAGGTGGCTGTATGGGGATTCAAGCCCGGCGAGGGCGTGGCGTCAGAGTCAAAGGGCAGCGTGACTTCATTGCCCAAAGACGAGCAGATTACCTATTTGCAGACCAACGCGGCCCTGGACCCATCGCAGGCAGGAAGTGCCGTATTGAACAAGGCAGGTGAGATGGTCGGCATGGTGTCATGGAATGCTGACCAGCCGGGCCGCGAAGGGTTTGTACTGACATCCAACGAGATACAAAGAGTACTGGACCAGGCCCGGGAAGCGGAGTCCGATCCGCTTGCCGTCGCTTCGATCGACTCTCCCTCGGTCTTCAGCGACCGCGCGGTGATATCCTGGCAGACCAACCGGCCGGCGACCGGCCAGGTTGAATTCGGATTAAGAGAGTCGTACGGCAATAAGACAGCGCTGGACGCGACCATGCTGAATACACATGCAATCATGCTGCAGGGATTGGTGCCCAAAACGGTCTATTACTTCCGGGTGCTTTCCGTCGATTGTTGCGGCAATGCCGTGGCTTCAAAGGGATATACGCTCACGACCACGGCAGCCGGCGCCCAGGCTGGCGAGTTTACGATCTCGAATGTTGACGTATACGATATCACCAGCACAGCTGCGTCGGTGAGATGGATTACCAGCAAACCTGCTACGGGTACCGTTAACTACACGGCGGATAAAGAGACCGAATCCGACAGCGAAACCGATAACAGCTTTGTGTACGAACATAAATTCAGGTTGAACGGCCTTTACCCACAGACGCGCTACAACGTGACTGTAAAGTCCGAAACTGATTTCGACGAGACTGCGCAACAGACGCTGAATCCTTTCACGACACCGCCGACCTCGCCCGTTTGCTGCAAGATGAATTGCAGGATACTGGATTTCTCCTTTAAAACACTTCAGGGAGATGATTTCACCAACAGCGATATAGCGGGCAAGAAGGTATTTATCATATTCACCAAGACCAGCTGCCCGACCTGCATGAAGCAGGCGCTTTTCCTCAACGACGTCTACCGCAACTGGCCGAAAGGTAGCGACATGCTGATGTTTATGGTGGCAAGCAGCGAAAAGCAAGCCGATGTCGAGGAATGGATAAAGAAATACGGGCTGGTCATGCCCGTTTATATAGACCCGACGGCAAAGCTGGTCAGCGGATGCCAGTTCAGGACCATTCCCACAGCGCTCTTTCTGGATACAGGGTCGGTCATCAGGGATTACAAGAGCGGCGGATTCGGAAGTCAAAAAGAAATGGAAACGGTTATAAAGAATTTCTACGAGCAAGAGCGATAGCCGTTCGGAAGACGGATAGAAAAAGGCCGGCGTCCCCTTGGGGACGCCGGCCTTTTAATTTAACGGTTAAGACCTGAACACGAAGCTGAGTGCGCCTGCAAGATCGATGGTGTCACCGTCTTTAAGCGCATGCCTGCCTGTGCCTTTGATAGAGGAACCATTCAGCCTGGTGCCGTTGGTGCTGCCCTGGTCCTCGATGTAGTACTGGCCGTTTTCATAGGAGACTGAGACATGTTGTCTGGATATAAGGTCCGCCTTGTCAGGAGCAACCATATGCTGGAAGTCCCTGCGTCCCAGCGGCGCGCCATCGCCTGCCAGCGAAAGCTCGCCTCCGTTGGAGGCAACGAATTTGGCCGGCGGACCAACAGATACCGGCGAAGTTTTGGGAGAGCCTGTTGCCGGTAACGTGGCCACGGGTGATGTGACAGCCGGCATCGTACCGGAACGCGCGCCGCTGTAGTGAACGGCCTGTGCAACCGGTTTCCTCAGCAGGAGGATGACTATTATTATGGCGGCCGCGGCCAGCAGTGCAACAAGCAGGATATAGGGCAGCCACCAGGACAGCGTCCCGTTACTGCTGCCGGCGGTGCTGACCTGATCGGTAGTGATGGAGGCTGATTCGGTTGTGCCGCTATAGGTGCCTCCGGTGTAGTAAGTGCTGCCGACATAGGGCGCTACCGTTACCGTGGTGCTGGCCACTACCGAGCCTGCGCTGTTGGACGCGGTAAGGGTATAAGTTGTTGTGTAGGCGGGAGTGACAACGTACACTCCCGTATTGGGCACCGAGCCAACCGACGGCGATATGCTGACATTAGCCGTATTGTTGACCGTCCACGACAGCGTGGACGATTGCCCCGGCTGGATATAGCTGGGATTGGCCGTGAACGAGCTGATCACGGGCGCATAGACGGGAGAAGGTGTGGACGGCACCACCACGATGGGAGTGTAAGTTGATATCCAGGACCTATAGTAATACGGATAGGAAGGATAATGAGGGTACGGATATGGATATGGACGAGGAAGTGGAGGCGCCGGCGGCCTTGGAGGTGGTGGCCCCGGAGGCGGCGGCCATGGAGGAGGCGGGCCTGGTGGTGGAGGTAGTGGCGGCGCAGGTAGTGGCGGTGGTGGCAGTGGCGGTGGTGGTAGTGGCGGTGGTGGTAGCGGGAGGGCAGCCGGTCCCGGTACCGATATAGCCGGATGAACCTGGACCGTGAGAGTTGGGACAGTTCCCCCGGAAGTGATTGTCGCCGGCGGCTCAGAACCGACCGGAGATGTTACGGACGATGCCGGTGGCAAAGGGGGCGGCGGCAGAGTACTATCCACGGAGGGTTCCGTCGGCGTCGTGGCCTCGGCTATGAGCATAGACGGCAAGGATAACTCCGCCGGCGCTATGCCTGTAGCAGAAGCGACTGTAGTGTCGATAATCGGAGCGGTAGTTTCAGTATTAGACGCGACCGTGGTCTCGACTACCGGAGGGGTCGGCTCAGGCGTGGACGCGACTGTGGTCTCGACTACCGGAGGGGTCGGCTCAGGCGTGGACGCGACCGTGATCTCGACTACCGGAGCGGTCGGCTCAGGCGTGGACGCGACCGTGATCTCGACTACCGGAGCGGTCGGCTCTGAAGTGGAAGCGACGGTTGCCTCCTCCACAACAGCCGGTATTGTTGTCTCCGTGGCTACGGAAGTTTCCAATGACGCTGGCGCGTCGTCCGCAGAGGCGGGTGCCAGCGGCAGCATTATGGCAGAGCAGATTAACAGCACTGCCGCCAGCAACTGCACAGTTTTTTGAGCAATCATTTTAACCTCCTCTTTGATTACTATGATT
>JAQTLG010000100.1 GCA_028715025.1 Dehalococcoidia bacterium
ATCGCAGAGGTCGGGGGTTCGAATCCCCCCTATCTCCACCAGTCACAATCTCACAGCGTCACGCCACCGTCGAAATTGCTATCAGTATACTATTCGTGGCGGCATGTAATGTAGCTGTTGCCCGGGAGTGACACAGCAGCGCACAGTGAGTTATGAAAAAGCTGGGCTGTGTTATAATCGCAATACAAGCAATCGCGTTCAGCGTTTTCGTTGTAACCGGTTCACCGCATTGCAAGAAATAGAATTTAAGCCGATTGGAATCATACACTCGCCGTTCAAAGAGGTGGGAGGAATGCCGATACAATCCAGCGCAGCGTTGGGGGTAAAGGGCACAGTCGAGCTATTCAAGGAGTACCTGCCGGGGCTCAAGGATATTGAAGGTTTCTCTCACATAATTTTGATCTACCATTTCCATCTATCTAAGAGGTATGCTCTGGAAGTCAAACCTTTCCTGGACAATGAAGTTCACGGCATATTTGCTATAAGAGGCCCGGCAAGACCAAATCCGATCGGTATATCTGTAGTGCGTTTGGCCGGGATCGAGGACAATATTCTTCACATCGAGGATCTGGATATGGTTGATGGCACCCCATTGTTGGACATCAAGCCCTATGTGCCGGATTTTGACTGCCGGAAAGCTGAGCGAACAGGGTGGCTATCAAATATATCCCGCAATGCGGTAAGGCGTAAATCGGATAATAGATTTAAAGGCGAATAACAGGAATTACGTCCGCAAAGAAGTAACAAGCATAATTATGCTTGTTACTTCTTTTGATCAAGCTTATTTGTTACAGACATCGATCGATAGGGTACAGCTTTGATGATAACTATTTTTTTACGAGCAGCCTGGTCAATTCCCTGATATTCTCTACCTTCTCAAGATTATTTATTTTTTCAACCAGTTCTTCAGCCTGCTTCTTGCCGATGAAGCGATGTACCAGGTTTTTAAAATTATCCTGAACCTGGGGATCGGTCAACGGGACCACGTCTTTTTGAGTGTCACTGATAACGCTCTTGTCCTTCATTGTGATATTAATCCGGCAGCCCTGCTGGAAAGTCTGCGAGAACTGCTTCTCTATCTCATCATCCACTTTAACAACGGAGCTGGCAGCGATTCTGTTTACAAATGGATCCTCAAACCTGTCGTAGATGCTCTGGTTAAGTTCTTTTGAAGCCACAGCTGCCGCCACGCCGTACTGCAGACTCAATTTAGCAGTGGTCATGGTTTTGAAGGGACCGGTGTTATCCAGCCCGGGATAGGTCTTGGCTGCCTGGAACGTCCTGATTTCAATGCTGCTGACGTTATCCGGATTTATCGCTTGATCCCTGGTCATGCGGTGCGCAAGCGCCACAGCTGTCTGTACCAGGGCACAGGACGGGACCGGTTTATAGTAAATCTTCAGTATCTCGAATGATTGTCCCAATCCTGTTGTGATGTTATCGGCGGCCGGCTGTCTCTGGTAAGCGGCCCAGAATCCTGCAGGCCCTTCAACGATACGCTTTGACGCATTGATACCCTTTTTACCCAGCATTGCTGCCCTGATGCCGCTGCTGGTGGCGAAGCCGTTCTGGAAGTAAAATTCGTCCGTTCCCTCATTAAAACATTCCTGGAAACCCATAGACATACTACCGGCCATGCCCAGCGCGTTGGCAGCCAGTTGCTCATTAAGACCAAATAACCTGGTAGCAGCAGCGCAGGTTCCATACGGACCAAAAACACTGCTGGGCCGATATTTATTGTTGAATTCAAGGCTCATCACGCTCATTCCTATTCTGGTTAAGACCTCATAGCCGATAACTACAGCAACTAAAAACTCTTTCCCTGTGCAATTTGCCTGTTCTCCCACTGCCAGCGCTGCCGGAATGACCATGGATCCGGGATGGCTTGCTGACGGGAGATGTTGATCCTCTCCTACCGTGCTACAGCCCAGCACTGAATTAACGAAAGCTGCATCCGGCGGCGGGGCTTTGAGGCCATCGAGAATAGTGGTGGCATCACCTTTAACATTCAGGTCTTTCAGATAACTAATGGCAGCTTGAGACCAGGGAAGATGGTGACCGTTTAAGGAACAGGCCAGCGCGTGAAAAATACAGGCTTTGGCTTTATCAACTACCGGCTTCGGTAAACCTTCGAATTTTTGTGAAGTTATGAATTTTGCCAGAGTCTCTGTCACACTCATATTTTCGCTCATGGTTCCTCCTTAAGTAATTTCATCCTCTAAATAAAGATTGTTTCCCGGATAATATGCAGTCTTATTATAATAATCAACCTCCTCACTGTGATTTTTTCTGCTGTTCGATATATCTACGCAACGCCGGTGCAATAAGGGCTCATCTATCATGTTGCAGGGGCTCTATTCGAAAATCAGTCATCCGGCCTTCACGCTGGCCCCTGTTTTTAAAAATTAGCCGGACAGGTAATCCCACCTTTATTTTTTTTCTCGCAAATTCTAAATCGGAGAGATCAATACCAGTTAAAAAATGTGGAATGGTCGTATCGGCTCCCTTTAGCCTGAAATAGCCAATAATATAAGGAGGGTCGGGCAGACCCTCGAATTTATATGTCACAATTGTATAAGCCTCTAAAGTACCGGTCGGCTCCAGTTCCACCCAATTATCCTTTATGCTGATAAAACATCTTTCGCAGTAAGATCTCGGCGGGACTATGACTCGATTACATTGATTGCATTTGGTTGCCATTATTCTTGCATTGTCACGGATTTCGATAAGGAATTTGCTGATCGTTTCGCCGGCTGTATAGTTATAAGTTAAATCCCATTTACCGGGTATGCTTAAGAGTTCAATATTATCTGACATCTATATGTCCTCCAATTTGCATGCAAGATTATTTTTTACCAAGTACCATCACGGTTACAAAAGATGCTGAACCCGGTCCTGGTGATCCGCCATAGCCGGTAGCTAAGGCGTTTGTCACATCAGGTACCTGTCTTTTCTCTCCCTTACCCATGACTTGAATGGCTGCTTCTGCAATTCTTATCAGGGCAGTTGCACCGATGGGATTCGTGCACATCACTCCGCCCGATGGTACGAAAGGTACTTCTCCATCCATAGCACCGAATCCGGATTCGACTAATTTAACTACATCTTTTCGTTCACAAAAACCAAGAGTTTCATAATACATAAGTTCAAGCGATGAAAATGGCGCATAGCATTCGACCACCTGTATCTGCTCTCTGGGATGGTCGATCCCTGCCATCTGATATGCCCTGGCCGCTGTCAGTCTGATTTGCTCCTGTCCTCCTCTTATTTCACCGGGTACGGTGATATCAGTTAACGCTGCCATTCCATTTACCCAGACGGGGACAGGCGCCATCCGTTTAGCCTTTTTTTCTGAGGCAAAGACAACTGCACAGGCGCCATCGGACCTCGGGCAACAATCCAGTAACTTCAAAGGCCAACACACAACCGGCGATTTGAGTACATCTTCAACGCTTACGTTTATCTGTAGATGTGCATATGGATTATTGAATGCATTGAGATGGTTTTTAACTGAAATCATGGCCATATGCTCTTCGGTAAAACCATAGGCCTCCATGCCGCGTGATGTCTCCATTGCCACATGATTAATAATATTCAAGCCGAAATCCGAGGCGACAACGGGGTCATAAATTCTATTAAGAATCGTTTGTGCATCCGGTGTTTCCCCGACTCTTTCCATCGCAACAGCTAATACTGTATCAAACATGCCTGAGGCCACATGATATACTGCTGCATTTGCTACCGAGCTTCCGGTTGCGCCGCCCGTATGGACCCTCATAAAAGGTTTGTTCCTTGCTCCTGCGGCATCTGCACACCATTTATCCATGGAATTTATCCCGTCTAATGCTTCGGGAGCCAATCCGAATATAATCGCATCTATATCTTTTAAAGTCAGCGCTGCATCAGCTAATGCCCTACTGGTCGCCTCGTAAACCATGTCAGGCGCAGAACAATCTTTACGTTTACTCCTGTACCTGGTTTGGCCGGTAGCAACGATACCAACTCTTTGACCCAATCTATTTCTCCTTTTAAATATTACCTGTCAATATGAACAGGCAATTGCTTTGCGCGCAGAGTCCACTCATTCCATGAGCTAAAGCTGTCTTGGCCCCCGCTATCTGGTGTTCTCCCGCTCGATCCGTTACCTGTAACGCAGCTTCAGCTACCCTGATTAATCCGGTGGCTGTATATGGATTTGAAGAGAGGCAACCGCCTGACGGATTGATCGGCAGTTCACCGTTGATCTCAAAAGAGCCATTGTCTACGTATTTCCCAGCTGCACCTCCGGGGCAAAAATTCAGTGCCTCATATTCCATTAACTCATGATAAGAGGTGATGTCATGTATCTCCGCAACATCAATCTGTTTAAACGGATTGTTGATTCGGGCCATTTGATAGGCTTGATTTGCAGCAAGAGACAAAGATTCCAGATGAGCCAACTCTTTGTCTCCGCTGTAGTACGTGTCATTGGACCACCCGAAACCTTTTATCCATGCACGGGGTTTATTAGAACTTTTCAGCTTCTTGCTGCTGGTTATGACCATAGCACATGCGCCGTCTGACAGAGGTGGTAAATCGAGTGCCTTTAATGGGTAGGAAATGTGACCGGATTTTAATACTTCCTCTGCAGTTACTTCAGAACGAAGATGTGCCAGAAGATTATTAACCCCGTTTGACCTGTTTTTCCTGACGATCTGCGCAGCGTGGAGTTCAGAAACACCGTATTTATGCATGTATCTCTGAGCCTGGATGGCATGCGCTGTGACATCGTTTAAAGCGAAGGGCCGGTAAAAAAAAGGATCGTAACTGAGATTAGCCACGGTGTGGAATGTATTATCGGGGCATTCAGAAGACCTGTGCCAGCTGACTACCAGAGAATTAGTGAAGTGGCCCGAGAGAACTCTCAAACACGCCATGATCAGGGCGAAGGCGCCGTCCTCGGCTACCCTTATTTCGTCTTTAAGATATGCTCCCGCCGGCGCTGCGTTAAGCATTGTTGTAATTGCCCTCCCGTCCATCATATCGTGGGCTGCCAGGGTAACGCTTTCCAACTGATCTATGTTTAAATTAGCGTCAGCTAAAGCCTCAGAGCTAACCTCAAAAATCAGGTCGGCCAGAGAATTTTTATTATCGGTTGGGCGCTTACTCTGGGCTATGCCTGTAATTGCTATATGTTCCGACAAAAATCACCTCCGGATTATTGCTCAACAGCCAACCCAAGCTGTTCCGCTGCATTGTCACTAATCAGAAGAAGGTAATGCTTTAGGCTGTTGAAGGCCCATTTCTTTATTGCAACACGTGATGCTGCCCTCTCCAGCTTTGGTGCATAATACTTCAGTATTGCATACGTCACATTTGAATCGCTTGCCAAGCTGGTTCATCTCAAAACGCCTCCATGTCAATCATCAATATCAGTGTGTTATTTTTTTAACTCGATGACCTGCCCGCAGCAGCTCAATTGACCGCTGCCACCCTTTGTCACGATGAATTCCGCGCCACATTTGCTACAAATATATTTTTTACCGGTCTGATTGGCCACGGCTTGTAAACCTCCAAAACATTAATATATGAGTTAATGATAAATAGGTTTTAGAATTCCTAATTTCCTCCAGCCTTGCGGGACTACTGCTGATAATGCACGGTTAGATCAACTTTTGTATAGTTCCAACATGTCATCATAATACATTGCGATATATTAACATTCGTTATCATACATTGTCAAATAGCATAAGTTCGATATTGACAATTTTTATATAGAATGTTATTGTATAAACAATTTTGATCTCATTGCCTGTACAAAAACCATTAGTTACGCATTATTTATGGTAGGAGGCTAAGGTGTCCGAGAAAAAGAGCAGGATTTTTACCGAAAGTGAATTAAAGGAGATGGGGGTTGAGACAGTAGGCCTTATTCAACAGGCGATTGATGCGGGTGAATATGAGAAAGCTAAAAAGCTTACGAGGAGGATGCACCGCGAGTTCTTTTCCCAGCACGATAGTTACATCAATTGGGTCACGTCATTATTGAGCTACATCTACAGGCATAATGGAGATAAAGCGGTTTATGAAGCTATTTACGAGTCTTTCGAACAGCTCGCAACTGTCGCGGATGCATATCGTGGTCAGGATCTGGGGCGCCAGGCACAGATGCTGGCTGCTGGCTTCAGAGGGCATCTGATTTCAATAGATGTGCAGGAGGACGATGAAAAATTCACCTTAACCATGCCTTTATGCGGGAGTGGTGGTAGATTGATTGCCGCTAACAGCTATGAGCCCCCGAAAAGCTTTGTAAAAATAGAGAATCCGCAAAAAATGACATTCGGGAAGCGCAATTTTCCTATTTATTGCGCCCATTGTTCTCTGCAGGACATCATCCCCATGGAGAAGACGGGTTATCCGCTATGGGTAATCGATATTCCGGAAAAAGTGGGAGAGGAGCCGTGTAAATTCCATATATATAAAGATCCCAATGGGATTCCCGCCAGATTC
>JAQTLG010000101.1 GCA_028715025.1 Dehalococcoidia bacterium
TCAGAGGAGCCTGTGCTAAAGGTCCGGCCCGCAGGGGTCGTGCCTGGTTGAGCTTGTCGGCTATGGTCAGCGCCAGGCTGCCGCTTATCTTGGAATCAGGATCATCGGCGTGAACCGCCGAAGGAACAGCAGAAAACGTGCCAAGAAACAGCGCAAGAAGCAGTAATGCAACTGCTACCTTCCGCATTACAGGATAACTACTGCCGCGCACAAATGCCCTTCCATCTATTTATATTCGATCTGGCACTGGGGGACAATTTCCCTTTCAGCCGTATCCAGCCTGACAATATAATCCCTGGCCGCCAGGATTTCCAGCTGCTCGACGGGCATATCCGCAATCAGAAAACCATAGGGGTGGTTGCCTATGGGAGGTATCCAAGAATCCATATGAATATTAATACCGATCGAGGCCAGGTCCTCCTGCTGCTCCGCAGTTAAGTACTCTTTAACATAGATGAAAATTCGCTGGGTTTTTAAATCCTGCACGTACATTTTCAGTTCCTTCATCAGCTTGAGCCTCTCGTCATCCGGCTCTGCAATCTGCTGTCTGCGCAGTTCAACCTGCTGGAGCAGCATGCCGCTGACCTTATCCATATTAACCTTATTTTCGGCACAGGAGAGCATTGCCGTTACAGTCACGGCAAGCGGCAACAGTAAAAACAACGGTCCGAACAGCCCGATCTTCATACTTTTCAAAGGCAGTTTATTATCGAATTGGGAAACTTGTCAATTCTGTAAATGTACGGGGCTTTTGCAGGGATAACCACCCGGCAGACAGGTAACCGGAAAGGTCCGCCTTATGGATAATTATCAGACCAGTCTTATAGTTTCTAAACTGGTTGATGGGGGTGGATTTGAACCAACGACTTTCGGGTTATGAGCCCGACGAGCTACCACTGCTCCACCCCGCGCGATAAATAGTGATTGATTTCTAATAGCCTTGTGCTCATACTGGTGTAGGTCAAAGACCTCGACCATTAGTACGGCTCAGCTCAACGCATTACTGCGCTTACACATATCGTCTATCAAGCAAGTGGTCTACTTGTGGATAGAGACCAGCCGTAAGAAAAAATATCACACAGGTGTTGATCTATGGTTATTTTTCCCGCGCCTGTTCCCAGAACTCGTTGGTATAGACCGCCTCCGGGAGCAGCGGGCCTTCCAGTACCTTGTAGCGCGAAAGGATGTTTATCATTTGCTGAACAGTGGTGCGGTCGGTATAACCCATTTCCCGCCAGGGCACCTTCACGAGCCTGGATATCTCTCTCATCATGGAAAGCTGGTGCGACCGCACTGCCGTTCCGCTTTTGTCATACTTGAGCACAATATCCACCGCTTCTTTGGGATTGTCTATGGCATACTGCCAGCCGCGCAGGCTGGCGCGCAGCACCTGCCCGCACAGTGAAGGATTTTGCCCGGCCAGCCATCGGCTGGTAAAAAGGGTATCACCGGGGAAGCCCAGGCCATATAAAACATAATCGATTATGTTCAAGTCATGGAGACTCATGCCGGCCTCCAGAACCTGGTGGTATTCGTTGTATACCATGGCGGAAGCCACATCCAGGTCTCCATTGAGAAACGGCTGCATGTCAAATCCCTGGGGCGTTATCTTAACCTTTTCCCTCTGTATCCTCTCCCTCGCCAGGAGCGCACGAAGCTGCGTTTCCCAATTTGTACCCCAGATACCAATCCGTTTGCCAACAAAGTCCACGGGACGTTTTATGCCCGAAGATTTTTTCGCGATTAGAAGCAGGCCGTTCATCTGTTGTATCTGGGCAATGCTTACGACCGGCTGGTTTTTCTGTATGGCGACACTGAGATCGGCCAGGAAAGCCGTCCCGAAGTCGCTCTTCCCGGACGCCACCTCGCCGACCAGGTCCGTATCAGGACCGCCGGGCCTGATGGTCAGGTCAAGCCCTTCTTCACGGTACCAGCCCTTATCCAGGGCCACGTAATAGCCGGCAAACTGCGCCTGGGTTATCCACTGTAACTGCAAGGAAACCGGCTGTAGCACGGGAGCGGGCGCAGACGGCCCGAAAGCGCAACCCGTTACGAATATCAGGCTGATTGCTAAGACCGGTAGGGTGATTTGCTTCATTTTATTTTCAATACCATCAGCGTGATATCGTCAAATTGCGGCTGCCCGCGGCTGAATTCAAGCACCGCATCCTTGATCCGCTGTACCATCTCCGCGGCGGGTAGATGGCGGGTTTCCTCGGCGATCGCCAGCATTCTCTCCTGGCCGAACTGCTCTTCCTTATCATTGATAGCCTCGGTTACGCCGTCGGTGTACAGAACCACCACGTCATTGCTGTCAAGGGCGATTTCCTTCTCTTCCAATCTCATATCCGGGACAACGCCCAGGGCAACGCCCCTGGCTTTGAGCATTATCATGTCCTGGGCGCCCCTGCTGAGCTTAATGGGGGGATTATGGCCGGCGCTCACATAGGTCAGGCTCATCTTGACCGGGTCGAGAACGCCGTAGAACAGGGTAACAAACATGTTCGACCTGTCGTTCTCAGTAATCTGTTCATTGGCCTTGCATATCGTTTCGGAAGCCGTAACCGTATCGGAAACGCTGGCGCGTACCAGCGTTCTGGACAGGGCCATAAATAACGCGGCCGGGACTCCTTTTCCTGAGACATCGGCAATCACCAGACCCCATTTATTCAAGCCCACAGGGATGAAGTCATAGAAATCTCCGCCCACCTCTTTGGCAGGCAAGCTCAAAGCTGCCAGCTCGACACCCTCTATTACCGGAGGGGACTCCGGCAAAAAGCTCTGCTGGATGCCCCTGGCAATCTCCAGCTCCTTTTCCACGCGTTCCTTTTCGGCCGTAGTGCGGCGCAGTTCCGTGGTATATCTCCTCAAGTCCGATGACATGCGGTTGAACGAATTGGCAAGCCCCTCGAGCTCGTCTCCCGAGTGCACCTCCACCCGGTAGTCGAGGTTTCCTTTTCCTATAGCCTCGGAACCTGCTGTGAGGGCCCTGATGGGCGTTGTTATCATCTGGGAAAGCCAGAGAACTATGACGCAGACCACTACGAGTACCGCCACAAAAAATATAATGAAAAAATTACGGGTATTTTCGATTTTTTCCTGGATATTGTCGGTGCTTTCGGCGGTACCTACGGCAATCCTGTTTTCCATTAAAACTATCGGCTTGGAAAACTCATCGATATACGTCGTCGCAGCCACTATGTAGGGTGTCCCTTCCACAGGGACCATGTACATGAACTTCTCCCTGACTTTTCCATCGGCGTCCTGCCAGTCGTAGTATCCGCTGGAAATCGAGCCGTCGAGGCTAAGCGCGTAAATCTTCCACCAGGCAGGCAGTTTTTCGCTCCAGTTGTGCAGGTCGTAATTAATCAATTCCGCATTGGGGTGTATCCGCATAATGCCTGTCTTTTGCTCATACAGGCTGGTGTAGCCGGTTTCCCCGACGGTCTGCAGGCAAATTTTCACAAGCTCGGGGTCTTTATTGAGATCCTGCGGGTCATTTACAGGGTGGCTGGCGAGGTAAATGCTAACCTGTCCGGCCACATCCATCGCCTTCTGCTGTATGCTGGATTCGCCAAGCACTTCCAGTATCCTGGTACCGTCGGCGGCGGCGCTGGCGCCCAGGCTTATGCTGCTTTCCTCCGCATCGCGCCCTATCTCGTTCATTTTGAAAACGGTGAAATAGCCGAGCACGCCCAGGGATACTATCAATACAAACAGGAAAGAGCCCATGAGCTTGGTGCCGATGCTGAGTCTGAGGCGGAGCTTCAACAGTCCTCCCCGGAGCCGGTTTTCATGGCACTAACATATCATGCCGTAGCCAGAGCGTCAACAGGATTTTCGAAATGTCCACGTATAAGTTTGGTCAGTGCGTAAATACTGGTTCGTTGGTATCGCCGGGCAACCATTTAAGCTATCGATCCGGGCAGCCGTCCCTCATCCATATCACTCTGTCGACGTATTTTTCGTCTCAGGACTTTATACTTGTACAACTTTTTTATGAGGTTGGGCGTTTAGCTCTGATCACGGCTTCGATTTCATCCAGGTGCATCTTACGGTGTACAGACCTGTCCAAGGCGTGTATATCTCCTGAAGCCTCCATCGCTGCTATTAAATCGGGAGAGGCTTCCTCCAGTTCACGATCGATAGCCTCAGCCATACGTATTGACATGCTGGCTGCCTTTCGCGGGGGAATTGCTGATAAAAACGGAACCAGCGCATCATTGAAAACATCGGTATCAACGGGTGATGGCGTGACGCCGTCTTTCTTCCATTTCCGGACTAGGACCAGCCGCCGCTCATCCCAGAATGCTACATGCGCCAGGGCTACCGCCACCGTCCACCCTTCAGCATTAAGAGCGAGCGCTAGCTCCGCATCGGTAATCTTATCCACGAGGCTGCGGAGCCTTTCTCGCGCCCTGGCGTTCTCCGCAACAAACTGTCTATTCATGCAACCTCCTTTATCCCTTTACCTCCAGATGATCCTGGGGACTTTGCGAGCAGGTATTCTATGGTACTTGAACTTGTTATATCCCAGCATCACACAGCCATAAGCCGTATGGCCTTCCGGCAGCGCCAGGACCTCTTGAACCGGAGGGAAGAGGTTGGCCATAAAGTAAACATATCCAGCCCAGCAGGTAGCCAGGCCCAGTCCGTTGGCCGCCAGGTCCAGGAAGCTCAGGGCGTTTGCGCTGTCAATGGCTGCGACAAGCGCATTCGGGTTGTCTTTGCTGGCATGGGTAACAATCAATACCGGGGCGCCGCGCAAGAATGCATCATGGTGCAGTTTTTGCCTTTCCAGCTTCTCCTCCATGTTGGCCTCTGCGGCCTGTTTCGGCATATTCTGGATAACCCACCTCATCCAGTCGATACCCACCTCTTCAATACGGTCCAGCTCTTTCTTATTATCTATTACGAGCCATTCCACCTCTTGAGTGTTATGCCCTGTCGGCGCGTAGCGGGCATCCTCTATCAGGCGGGTGATTACTTCGCGCGGTACCGGCTTATTCTTGAAGGCCCTTGCTGAGCGTCTGCTTTTTAAAAGCTGCTCGACCTGTTCAGAGGTGATCTTAAGTCCATCCTGTATCTTGGGTGAAAGTCCCAGGGGCGAGTCCCGGTGGCTCAGGCTTCCTTTAGGACAGACCGCGACGCAATGCCCGCACCCGTTGCAGGCAGCTTCCACCTGTGCTGCTATTTCAGGGAATCCTCCATCCGGTAAAGTAATAATGCGGCGGGGACATTCAGCCGCGCAGATGCCGCATTTGTTGCACGTTTTTTGATTGATTTCAATAATGGACATATCGGAAGGTTAGAACCTTGTATATTAAGTTACTCCCGTCATGCTGTGTTGTCAATAGTATATTACTTCTATTAGAAACGAAAAAGCCGGTTTCATGAGAAACCGGCTTTCTTAATCTTCTTTTGGTTGCGGGGGTTGGATTTGAACCAACGACCTTCGGGTTATGAGCCCGACGAGCTACCACTGCTCCACCCCGCGCGGTAAATAGTGATTGATTTCTAATAGCCTTGTGCTCATACTGGTGTAGGTCAAAGACCTCGACCATTAGTACGGCTCAGCTCAACGCATTACTGCGCTTACACATGCCGCCTATCAAGCAAGTGGTCTACTTGCGGTCTTACCTGGTTAAACCAGTGGGAGATCTCATCTTGAGGTGGGCTTCACACTTAGATGCTTTCAGCGTTTATCCCATCCGGACATGGCTACCCAGCACTGCCGCTGGCGCGACAACTGACACACCAGAGGTCCGTCCCTCCCAATCCTCTCGTACTAGGGAGAGCTCCCCTCAAATCTCCAACGCCCACAACGGATAGAGACCGACCTGTCTCACGACGGTCTGAACCCAGCTCGCGTGCCGCTTTAATGGGCGAACAGCCCAACCCTTGGGGCCTGCTTCAGTCCCAGGATGCGACGAGCCGACATCGAGGTGCCAAACCTTGCCGTCGATGTGAACTCTTGGGCAAGATAAGCCTGTTATCCCCGGGGTAGCTTTTATCCGTTAAGCCACGGCCCTTCCACGCGGCGCCGTAGGATCACTTTGCCCGACTTTCGTCCCTGCTCGACTTGTTGGTCTTACAGTCAAGCCCCCTTATGCCAATGCACTCAACGCACGATTTCCGCCCGTGCTGAGGGGACCTTTGGGCGCCTCCGTTACTCTTTAGGAGGCAACCGCCCCAGTTAAACTACCCGCCTGGCACTGTCCCCACCATTTCGGCAGGTTAGAACCAAAACCAAACAAGAGTGGTATTTCACCGTTGGCTCCGCCGAGGCTGACGCCCCGACATCAACGCCTCCCACCTATCCTACACATGATCAGTTCGAGTCCAATACCAGGGTATAGTAAAGCTCCCGGGGTCTTTTTGTCCAGTTGCGGGTAGAGGGCATCTTCACCCCCATTTCAATTTCACCGAGTCTCACGTTGAGAC
>JAQTLG010000102.1 GCA_028715025.1 Dehalococcoidia bacterium
GGGAACAGACAGGACCGCGATGTTACGGAGGAACAGGGCTGCATGGAGATGGCCGATCCGGATAAGGTCAGTGACCGCGCTAAAAAGCGCGGCATGCCGCAGCTTGGTTCCCTGGGCTCGGGGAACCATTTTCTGGAAGTGCAGGTTGTCCGCGAGATATACGATCAGACCGCTGCTGCTGCCATGGGAATCACACGCGAGGGACAGGTATTGATGATGATACATACGGGATCGCGTGGCCTGGGCCATCAGGTTTGCGATGATTACCTGCGTCTTATGGGTGGGGCCGTCAGGAAGTACGAAATAGCCCTGCCGGATCGTCAGCTTGCTTGCGCGCCTGTACAATCCGACGAAGGGCGTGACTACCTGGCGGCCATGGCCTGTGCTGCCAACTATGCCTGGGCCAACAGGCTCTGCATCGCGCACTGGGTAAGGGAATCGTTTACAAAGGTGTTTGGCAAGGATATAGACGAGCTGGGTCTCGAGCAGATTTACGATGTGGCCCATAATATCGCCAAGATCGAGGAGCACATCGTCGATGGAAAAATGATAAGGTTGTGCGTACACCGCAAGGGTGCGACACGCGCCTTCCCTGCCGGGCAGAAGGGCGTGCCCGACCGGTATATGTCGGTGGGACAGCCTGTCCTGATACCGGGTGATATGGGGAGATGTTCCTTTGTCGCCGTGGGTACGGAGCGGGCCATGCAGGAGACTTTCGGCTCAACCTGTCACGGCGCCGGTAGATTGCAGAGCAGGGGCGCAGCCAGGAAGATTATGCGCGGTTCGGACGTGGCAAACGAGCTGGCGGCAAAGGGTATCTATGTCAGAACAGACAGTGTGGAATCATTGGCGGAAGAGGCATCCTATGCTTATAAAGACGTGACCGACGTAGTTGGAATTGCGCAGGGAGCAGGCATCTCCCGTAAAATAATTATGGCTGCGCCGCTTGGTGTGATCAAAGGATAGGCTACTAATATTGCGATAAAATTAGGCTTAAAGGCGTTTGTCATAATCAGTGCAACCGTGTAGAATTAGTCAGAAATTTTATATAAGGAGTGATAACCATGGGTCTAGCAAGAGAAGTAGTGATTATTGACTATTTACGCTCCCCGTTTTCCCGCTCCCGTCCCAAGGAACCCGAGAAGGACCTTTTGAACGGCTATAGGATGGACGAGGTCCTCGCCATGCTTTGGAACGAGCTGATTAAGAGGAATAAGCTGGATCCCAAAGAGATCGACGAGGCCATCACCGGCACAGCCAATCCTCTGCTTGAGAACTTCACCTTCGGTGGTAAGTTCCCCACGTTCTACGCCAACCTGCCTTTCGAGATCTCCACACAGCAGGTTGACCAGCAGTGCGGCTCAGCCCTGTGCGGCGTCAGGACCGGTGTCATGAGCATAGCCTGCGGCTATTCCGATGTCGTCCTCTGCGGAGGCATCGAGCATATGACACATATTCCGATGGGCGGCGGCGGCGCTATTAAGTATCCTGACAAACTTATCAATGACCCGCAATATAAGAGGATCGACCTCATGTTCTCTGTCAATATGGGCTTTACCGCCCAGAAGCTGCAGGAGATGGCGGGCATATCCAGGGAAGATATGGACAAGTTCGCTGTAAGGTCACACAAGCTGGCTTCTGAGTCAAAGGAATGGCTCAAGGGTGAGATCATGCCCGTCGAGATAACGCTGGCCGATGGCACCAAGCAGATGTATGATTACGATGCATCTGTCAGGGGCGATACCACCCTCGAGCAGCTCGCCGGTTTGAAACCGGCCTATAAGCCCGACGGCACGATCACGGCAGGCACATCGTCTCCTTTGAATGCTGGCGCCACTGCCATGCTGATCATGTCGAGAGACAAGGCCAAGAAGCTGGGCCTCAAGCCTATCGCCAGCTTCGTCTCGTTCGGCGTTGCCGGAGTTGATCCCACCATCATGGGCGCCGGCCCCGTTCCCTCCACCAAGAAGGCTCTTGATGTTGCCGGCCTGAAGGCCAAGGATATCGACTACTGGGAGGTCAATGAGGCTTTCGCAGTGGTTTCCCTCTACGCCGTTAAAGAATTCGGCCTGAAATGGGACCAGGTCAATGTCCATGGCGGCGCAATGGCCATCGGCCACCCGCTGGGCGCCAGTGGCATCCGTCTGGTCGGCACCCTCGCCCGTATTCTCAAGGAGAAGAAGGGCAAATACGGCGTCGCCACCATGTGCGAAGGCGGCGGCCAGGGCATTGCTGCTATTATCAAGGCTGAATAAATCAGGTATCTGTGAGTAACAAATAGGGCGGCTGAAAAGCCGCCCTATTTTACTTACCATCCTGTCATTTGCAATGACGTATTTATTACACGTTTACCGCTTGGATTTCTTATCCAGCTTGATCAGGAAGTATTCCATACTGTCGTTGAGCGCCAGCCAGCTGGCCTCAATGATATTAGTGGAACCGCCCACGGTGCGCCACTGCACCCTGCCGTTGGATGATTCGATGAACACGCGCACCAGCGAGCCCGTCCCGCTACTGCCCTCCAGTATACGCACCTTGTAGTCGATCAAGTCAACCTTGGATAATCCCGGATAAAACTCCAGCAATGCTTTACGCAGGGCTTGGTCAAGCGCATTGACCGGACCGTTACCCTCGGCCGCCGTGTGCATCACCCTGCCTTCCACCCGTACTTTGATGGTGGCCTCCGCCAGCAGCTCGCTCCCGATATCGTAAGCTGAAGGCAAACGCCTGTGCCTCTCCACCACGACCATATAATCGACCAGTCTGAAGGGTGGTTTATAGCCCTGCTGCGCTCGCAGCAGGAGCAGCTCGAAGGATGCATCGGCATCTTCATATTGAAAGCCCAGGTTCTCCAGGTGTTTGACCTGGTCGAGTATCATGCGCGCCTCTTTACCGCGCGGCGGCATGGTGATACCAAGTTCCTTTGCTTTGAAAATAATATTACTTTTACCGGAAAGCTCAGATACTACTATCATGGGGCTGTTGCCTACCAGAGCAGGATCAATATGTTGATAGCTCTCTCCCCACTTGGCAATGGCCGACACATGCAGGCCGGCCTTGTGCAGGAAGGCGTTGTTCCCCACATACGGAAGGTTGGAACCCGGAGGCAGATTGGCCACCTCAGAGATGAAGCGGGAAACGTCGGTCAGTCGCGCGATCTGCGTTTTCGTCAGACATTTAGCGCCGAGCTTGATCTGGAGGGCTGGTATGATGGAGCAAAGGTTGGCGTTGCCGCAGCGCTCACCGTACCCGTTGATCGTGCCTTCGACATGAACGGCGCCTGCTTTCACTGCCGCAACCGATACGGCCGTGGCCATATCGCTGTCGTTGTGAGCATGTATACCCAGAGGGCAATTAAATTGCTTAGCTGCTTGCTTTACGGCCTCCGCCGCCTCCCAGGGCAGCGTCCCGCCGTTGGTATCGCAGAGCACCAGGCAGTCTGCCCCACCTCTGGCTGCCGCCTCCAGGGTACGCAGGGCATAGGCAGGATTCGATTTATATCCGTCGAAAAAGTGTTCGGCATCGAAAAAAACATTCAGGCCTTTTGCTTTCAGGTAGGCTATTGATTCTTCGATAATTTCGAGGTTAATCTCGAGGCTTGTCTCGAGTACGCGCCTGACCTGGATATCCCAGGACTTACCTACTATGTTGGCTGCCCGAACGCCGCTTTGAACCAGCGCCTGCAGCCCGGTGTCCCCGGATGCCTTCGCGTCCACACGCCTTGTGCTACCGAAGGCTACTAATATTGCGTTCTTGAGCTTCAGATTTCTCGCCCTGGCGAAGAACTCCGTGTCTTTGGGATTGGCGCCAGGCCAGCCTCCCTCGATGTATCGTATGCCGAGTTCGTCCAGCTTTTGTGCGATCTTGAGCTTGTCGGCGACTGTGAAGGAGATGCCTTCCTGTTGTGCTCCGTCCCTCAGTGTCGTATCGTAAATCTCAATATATCTCATAGAATCAAATGCCTTGCTTAATTTTGTGCGCAATAGTCTTTCCCATCTCTTGTGTGCCTGTCTGTTTCATCCCTTCCGTCATAATGTCTTTCGTGCGGTAACCCTCATCGAGCACTTTAAGCACCGCCTGCTCCACGGCGTCGGCCTCTTTGCTCAGTCCCAGTGAGTAGTGTAGCATCATGGCTGCGCTCAATATGGCGGCGATGGGGTTGGCCAGGTCCTGTCCCGCGATATCCGGCGCGCTGCCGTGGATAGGTTCATACAGGCCGAAGGCACGGGACGATTTGCCAGCGGGTATCCCTGCCAGGCTGGCGGAGGGCAGCATGCCCATGGAGCCGGCCAGCATAGATGCCTCGTCGGTGAGTATGTCGCCGAACATGTTCTCGGTCACGATCACATCGAAGTAGGCCGGGTCGCGGATAAGGCGCATGGCACATGCGTCCACAAGCATATGGTCTAAGGTTACCTGGGGATACCCGGACGCAACCTCTACAGCTATCTGACGCCACAGCCTGGAGGATTCCAGAACATTGGCCTTATCCACAGAGGTCAACCTGCGGCGCCGCGAAAGTGCCAGCTCGAATCCCACACGTAGTATGCGTTCGATCTCTTCCTCCGTGTAGACCATTGAGTCGACCGCCCGTCTCCCGCGGGAGGTGCTCCAGCGTTTTTTGGGCCTGCCGAAGTACAGGCCTCCGGTCAGTTCACGCACCACCATCAGGTCCACCTTGCGTACGACCTCCGGCTTGAGGCTGGTGGCATCCTCCAGTACTTTGAACATCTTAACCGGGCGAAGGTTGGCAAAGAGCCCCAGTTCTTTACGTATGGCAAGCAGGCCATCCTCGGGCCTGGTCGTCGCACTGGGATCGTCCCATCTGGGTCCGCCCACTGCGCCCAGCAGCACTGCATCGCACCTGCGGCAGATATCAATAGTCGCCTGCGGCAGGGCGCTGCCGAATTTATCGATAGATATACCACCGATGAAGCCCGATTTATATGCGAAACTGTGACCGAAGCTGCTGCCCACCTCATCCAGCACACGCCGCGCTTCGTTCGTCACATCCGGGCCGACGCCGTCTCCAGGCAGGATAGCAATATTGAAATTCAAATCACTTTGTCCCGGTGTTCTTCTTTCTCGTATGTTCGATCAGCCCGCCCGAGTCGATGATCTCCATCATGAAGCCGGGATACGGTTTCGCCTTGAACATCTTTCCGGTGGACAGGTTGGTTATCGTTCCTGTCGGCAGGTCGACCTCAATCGTATCCCCCTGTTTGATATTATCCACGGCCTCAGCGCATTCCAACAGGGGCAATCCGGTGTTGATGGCATTGCGGAAGAAGATACGTGCAAAGCTTTTACCGATGACGCACGAGATACCCGAGGCCTTGATAGCGGAGGGGGCATGCTCACGCGAGGAGCCGCAGCCGAAGTTTGCTTCGGCCACGATAATGTCACCGGGTCTGACTCTTTGCAGGAAGTCAGGATCGATGTCTTCCATGCAGTGCGCGGCCAGCTCTGCAGGGTCGTGCATATTGAGATAGCGCGCGGCAATGATGGCGTCCGTATCTATATTGTTTCCGTATTTATGTGCATGGCCTTTATGTGACATCTATTCCATCTCCCCGGGTCCGGCGATCCTGCCCACCACTGCGCTGGCCGCAGCAACGGCCGGATTGGCCAGGTAGACCTCGGATTTGGGGTGGCCCATCCTGCCGACGAAATTGCGGTTGGTGGTGGAGACACATCTTTCTCCCGCAGCCAGTATACCCATGTGTCCGCCCAGGCAGGGGCCGCAGGTGGGTGTGCTGACCGCCGCGCCGGCTCTGATAAATATTTCGATCAATCCTTCTTTAAGCGCATCCAGATAGATTTGCTGCGAGCCCGGAAGTATGATGCACCGCACGTGAGGATCGACTTTCCTGCCCTTGAGCACACGTGCAGCCAGGCGCAGGTCATCCAGCCTTCCGTTGGTACAGCTGCCGATAACCGCCTGATCGATAGGGACATTCCCCACACGGCTGATCGGACGGGTATTCGAGGGAAGATGGGGGAAGGCCACCTGCGGCTCGATTTTGGATGCGTCATATTCGATAACACGAGAATATTCGGCATCCGCGTCGGATGCATACACACTGTATTTATTACGGGTACGTCCTTTGAGGTACCGCCGTGTTGTGGCATCCACCTGGAAAAGGCCTGCTTTGCCTCCTGCTTCAATAGCCATATTGGACATGGTAAAGCGGCCATCCATACCGAGGCTGTCAATAGCTTGGCCATGGAACTCCATGGCGGAGGAGAGCGCGCCGTCCACTCCTATATCTCCGATAGTATAAAGTATAAGGTCCTTGCCGCCGGTCCATTTAGCCGGCCTGCCGTTATAGATGAACTTAATGGTGGGAGGCACCTTCATCCAGATCTCGCCGGTGGCCATAGCAACGGCTATATCGGTCG
>JAQTLG010000103.1 GCA_028715025.1 Dehalococcoidia bacterium
CACATGCCTGGTTATCAGGAAGTTCTGTTTCACATGCTCATGTCCATTTTTACCAAGCCATGTGGCATAGTCTGGATTGCTCAGCAGTTGCTTCAGTGCATAGGCCGCACCGTCAACGCTGTGGCAGAGAAGTCCTGTAACCTTGTTTATTACCTGCAACGGTATTCCCCCCACGGCGGTCGCTACCACCGGCTTGCTTTTCCACAGGGCTTCGCTTATGGTCAGGCCGAAGCCCTCTTTCAATGATTTCTGGAATACTACGGTGGCTGCCCTCTGCAGAGCGTTTATCTCCAGGTCGCTGCCGGGAGGAATGGCAAGTATCTTTATATCCGGATCATTGCCGGCGCATTCCCTGACCTCTTCCAGCACCCGGGACGACTCGGGATCGTCGTCAGCTGTTCCCCCCGCCAGCACCAGTTGGCAATCGATGCCTTTTCTGACCATCCTGAATGCCTGGATTACGCCCAGCGGGTCCTTTAAATAATCAAAACGGGATATCTGGACCACCATCGGCTTGCCGTTGACCAGGCCGAATTTATCCAGAACCGACTGAATCACAGATGGTGCTATCTCCCTGTTCTTATCACTCAAAGGGTCAATAGAAGGGGAAATCATATATTGCCTGACCGGTAGTTGCTGTGAGAATTCGGGGGACGAGAACACCGTGGCATCGTATTGAACCACATATTTTCTTAAGAATTTCCACACCTCTTTATCCGGATGCGAAACATCGATATGGCAACGCCAGATCCATTTGCCGCCCAATGATTTCTTTCTCTCAATCAGCATGATCGGTTGCGGGTCATGGATATAATATATGTCCGAATTTAAAGCCATACTCCCGTTGTTTTTGCGGCTCGTCTCCATGAAGATATCAAGGTCGTCTTTAGAAACAGACTCATCCTTGCCGTGCAAAGCGTTGTGGAATTTCTTGGTGACATTGAAAAACGCGTCGTCACCCTGGATCACGTCCCAGGTAGCATCAATGCCCAGTTGTTGAAGTAACGGGACCATGCGTGCCAGGATCTCCGCCACTCCACCGCCAGAGAATGTCGAATTAATGTTATGTACCTTCCTGCCGGCAAGGTGTGAGCCCAATATCTTCAGCTCATCGATTATATTTTTGCCAACGATCGGCTGGTATTCCTCTAACCTGGTTTTATACTGGCTGATTATCGTGTCATTCATAGTATTTCCTACTTAATTCGTTTCTCGATGAGTTGAATGATCACTGACCTTAAACCTTCGATAGTCGTAGTATAAGGCACGAGATTGTCGATTTTATCAGCAAGATCGCTTTCACCAAACGAGTCCCTGATCCACACTGAGAAGTCGTTGGACCTTTTTTGCAGCCTCAACCTCGACTCAAAAATATGGTAATAAAGAGAATCAATTGTGACCTTGCGCAGAACCTCGACAAACTCGCGCAAATCGGAGGCGAAGTAAGGGGTTGGAGAGATGACGTTGACCACTTTAATGAAATGAAAATCGCGCTCGGCCTGGGTGAAACGAATATCAGGGTTTTCCGCCATATACTGCTCGATAACGGAGATCAGGGAGGCCTTCAAAGAGCCCAGGCTGGTGTACTCGAAGGTGTCAATATTGGCCAGTTTCTCGGATAGTACTGGATTATCGAGGGCGTCGCCGATCCACAAGGCGAAATCATTTGCGGGCTCGGGCGTAAGGTACTGGTGCTCCTCCAGAAAATGATGCGTATGATAATAGACTATTGAATCAGGCGCCGTCTTAAGAATATTGATAAGCGCGATCAAATTTGTTGCCTTCAGACCGGTTAGCTCTTTGAGACTAAGCCTGGTATAGAAATGGAACGGTTTCTCAGATTTTTTTAGAGGACGGCCGTAATTGACGATGGTTTCCCTGACCAGCTTGCTGTTGGGGATCACAATGGTATTTTGGTCGGGTGTCCTGACGGTTATATTTCTCCACCCCATATCCGTGACATAGCCTGCATCGTCCGAGCCGATTTTAATGAAGTCGCCCTCCTTGACCAGTCGGCTGGCTGAGATCTCGAATCCGGAGAAAATATTCGATAGCGCATCACGCGAGGCCACAATGATCACCAGCATGACTATGGCCATAAGCAGTATTAAAGGGGTCAGCGGCCAACCCCAGTAGTCAAGCAGTATCAATAGTCCGACTATTATAAGCGTCGAACGCAAAGCGGTCATCACATATTTTGCGGGCTGTTTTACGTTTTGAACTTCACTCATATAAATGCTCAGCAGCCTCTCACTCAGGATGACGAGAAGCCAGATAATGGAAACTATGAATATGCTGGCAATGACTTTTATTATTAGGCTCTTAGTATCTTCCGGTAAGCTGGAGAATGCGATAGCAACATATAAACCGAGCAGGACGAACCAGAAAAAGAAGGGGCCCCGGGTAGTCTGAATCAACACATCCCGGCCACCCCATCCAGATTTACTCAATTGCCTGTCCAGATGGTTGTACAGGACGCGTCTCGCCCATAAGCCGATGATACAGAACGCCAGAAACAGTGAAAGCGGCACCACTACAAGCAGCCAGTTCTGTTGAAACCATTCGATCATATTTTTATCCTACGTAATCTTAAGTACTTCAGCAAGTAAACTGCTCACCTCTGAAGTATCGTTTAAATAATATGCGGCAGCGGACTTCTGCCTGCCGTCGCCTACAAATATCGATATCCCTCCCGCGCTGTTGATGGCCTCAAAGGCATCCTCATCGGTTAAGTCATCACCGACATACATGGATAGATACGATGCGCGCACATTTTTCGGCAGGAACTTCTCCATGATCATCTGCACAGCCTTGCCCTTGTTCCAGGGGACGGCGGGCCTGACCTCGTGTACTTTTTTCCCTGATGAAGTCCTGATCTTGCCTACCTTTCTGACAATATTAACAGTATTATCAAATATATCGTCGACTTGCTGCAAATGCTCGGTATCAACCATTCGGTAATGCACACTGAGGGTCAGGCCTTTATCTTCTACGATTACACCCCTTATCCTGGCCATTGCCTTTGTTAAAACAAGACCTATAACATGCATCGCCGATTTAATCTCATCGGTTAAGGGGTGGATAAACCTGATGCCGGGACCCTCAATCTCCAGCCCGTGATTTCCTGCGAAAATGATATTGTCCACGCCGACCATCTCTCGTATATCGGAGATCGCCCGGCCACTTATTATCCCGACAGTTACCCCCGGTCTATGAGCCAGTTTACCAAGCATAACTCTAATTTCATCCGGCAGGTAAGCAATCTCCGGCCGGTCAACTATCGGTGTCAATGTACCATCATAGTCGAATAAAATTACTCTGTGTTTCGCGGCCTTTAATTGTTTCCAGATGCTGTTCCAATCGTTAAAAAGATATTCCATCAATCCTGAAGCGATTTATTTAATGTCAACCATGTCTGAGATAATATCGGCAGCCCAGCGGTATACATTGTGCTCACGTACTCTAGCGCGCAATTTTGTCATCCTCTCGTGGCGCTGTTCCAGAGGCATTTCTATCGCCGCGATAATCATTTCAGCGATATCCTGCACCGAATACGGATTAACCAGCAGGGCTTCCTCCAGTTCCCTGGCTGCTCCGGTAAACCGGCTCAATATTAGGACACCATCCCTATCAGCTCTGCTGGAGATAAACTCCTTGGCGACCAGATTCATGCCGTCATGCAGGGAACTGACGATACAGAAACGGGCCAGCCTGTTGAACGCCAGCAGCGTGACGGGTGATTTATGCTCCTTTATATATATTATAGGATACCACCCATCGGTCTGATGCCTGCTGTTGATATCGGCGACGAGCCTGTCTATCTCAGTATTCAGCTCCTCGTATTGCTTGATCTTTATACGGCTGGGTTCACCCAGTTGAAAAAAGATTATCCTGTTTTTGTATTTGTATTTGGGATATTTGGTCAGCAATGCATCAATAGCCTTTAGCCTTTCGGGTATGCCCTTGGTATAATCGATCCTGTCCAGGCCGATACCGATTATCTCATCTGTGATACCGTACTTATTTTTAATAGCCGCCATCTCACGGTCAACTTCAGTTGCCTGGCTTCTTTCGTTTATGGCATCAAAATCCACGCTGATGGGGAATGGGCGGACAAAGGTTGTGTGATTGCTGTGGGTAACCGAGAATTTCTCATTATCTATCCTGCATTCCAACGCACGGTCGACGGTCTCGAGGAAGTTATGGCGGTGGTACGCGATATGAAAACCGAGCAGGTCGTTGCCGAGCAACCCATAAAGTATTTCATTCTGCCAGGGACAGACCCTGAATGCCTCCCGGTTAGGCCAGGGGATATGCCAGAACTGAGCTGTAATAGCACGTGGATTTTTGGCCTTGATCAGTCTCGATACAAGAGTTAAATGATAATCCTGAATAAATACAAAAGCCTTTCGACGACCGATTTCCTCCAGCACCGCCTCTGCAAAAAGCCTGTTTACGTTTTTATAGGCATACCAATCCTCATCATTGAACCTGGGGCGTTGGAATACTATATGGCAGAGCGGCCACAGGGCCTCGTTGGAAAATCCGAAATAATACCTGTCCACATCCTCATCGGACAGCCATACACGTTTGAGCTTATAGCTGCCGTACTCAGGAGGAACGGGGACACTGTTTTTGCTGTCTACGACCTCTTTGTCCGCGCTGCCGCTGCCGTGTGCCACCCATGTTCCGCCGCAAGCCCGCATGACAGGATCAAGGGCCGTCGTCAGGCCGCTGGCCGGAACCGTGCATTCGATTTTATCGCCGACATACGTGTGAATGTAGGGCTCCCTGTTTGAAACAACTACAAAAAGATAGCCGGCAAGCTTTTCTTTGACCAGCCTCTGTAAATCCATTTGCTTGAACATTACAATTCTCCTCATCTTTAGGATCGGCGCACCCATTTAATTTGTCGCCAATCTTAATTCCGGATTTGATTTCCCGGTCCTACTGCGCTATTCCGCACTTGAACCAAATATGATCAAACCTGGTTTTCAGGTCGAAAGAGTAACCGCTGAGGGTCCAGGTATTGATCAGGAATTGGAGCAGGGAATAGAATATGAAAGCGGAAGAATAGGGATCACGCCTATGCTTAAAGTACCTGGAGGCAGTGCATCTTTTAATTATACGAGTTATACAGGCGATGTAATTGCTGATAGCATTGAACGCCTCTCTATTTAGTTGGCTGTCTCCCATGCTGATCACCTCGGTAAAGACCTGAAAAAAAATACCGCGCCTTTTCATGACATTGGCGATGTGGCGTTCCACTAAAAAGTCAGGAATGGCCGGCTCAGTCGCTCTTCGGCGTTCTCCATGTTTCAGATCACCGGTCAATATTTTTTCCGCGTATCCTATCAGGAAGCTGTAAATTGCCTTTTTATTGGGGAAATGCCTGTATATGGCCGCTTCCGACAAACCTATTTCCAGGGCAATATTTTTTATGGTCACATGTTCACCGCCCAGATCTACTATCAATTTAGCAGCCGCAGCCGCTATCTGTTTCTGTCGAAATTCCGACCTTTTCCTTCTGATAACTGTCCCACGCTCAAGCATACACAGCACACATCTGCCATTCGGATTAAATAAGTAAGTGAATAATTACTTACATTCTAACCGATTCACCTATTTTGGTCAAGGGGAAGTGACGACGATTGTCACGGTGTCAAATTCAATTGTCCGGCACCTCCGGTTTGGCAGGGGCTGCATACAGTGGATCAGAGGCTAATAATATTCGATACCCGAATAGCAATCGGATCGCCGCCGACAGTATTTTGACTTGAGATGGCCCTGTTGTCAGGATGACTCGGTCGACTTTGGTTGTTTACCGAGATTTGAGAAAAACCAGGAATAGAAGTTTTTGAATCTGGTTTTATCGATAAGGAAAACGAGCAGGGATGTGATTATGATGCTGATTAATATTATTGCATAAGCAGTATTCTGGATGATTTCCCCTCCATCCATGCCCTGTTGAAATGGGATGGATGCAAGGACTGCCGCCGCCAGTCCCCGGGGTATAACAACCGCCAGCATCGATGCGTCCAGTACAGGTGTAGATTTTTGAACGGTAAGTTTCACAATAGGCAGGCGTACTAAATAAATAATGATAGTTAAAGCCAGTCCTATCACTATCAGCCACCAGTTTGCCAGTTGCAGGGAAATGCCGATATACACGAAGAAAAAAGTTTTCAGGATAAATACCAACTCGGCAAAAAACGCTTTCTCCGAGATATTGAGACCGCTAAAGTCGGTATTAAAACCGTTATAAAGTTTGGGCAACCTCAATGAACTTATATTTCCCAGCGTAATGCCGAAGGCCAGCGCAGCTATGGCGCCACTGT
>JAQTLG010000104.1 GCA_028715025.1 Dehalococcoidia bacterium
AAGAGGCAGTTGAAGGATCCAAAGATAGGCCTGACGCACAATATGGGCGGTTTCCCCTCCATGAACGTTGTCAGCGTCTGCATAGTCGGAAAATAAAGGTTATATTCGGGAGGTTTTGTTAGATGGCAGTATTTACTGTTACAGATAGTCTGAAACAGCTGATCGGGCAAAAAGAGCCTCCGGTCGTTTTCAAGGTTGAAGAGGGCGCCATCCAGAGATATGCCCAGGCGGTCGGCGATAAAAATCCGCAGCATTCGGATGTCGAATGGGCAGCTAATAGCAAATGGGGCCGCGTGATGGCCCCACCCGGCTTCATGGGGTGGCCAATCTCGACAGGGTTCAATTTGTTTAAACTCTTCGAAAAGCTGATGAAGGCCGGTGCCCCCATGGGACTGCTGGACGGAGGCGTTGAGTACGATTTCCTGGCGCCCATAGGCGCAGGCGATATTCTGGTTGGGGAGATCATGGTCGCCAGCATCGAGGGTCGTGAGACCAAGATGGGCCCAACCATGGTGACCACGCTTCAATCCACTTATACCAACCAGAGGGGAGCTGTTGTGCTCGTTGTGCGCAATACCTTCCTCAACTTCTAAGACAGCCTGTTATTAATATGTGGAGGAACTATGGCCAAACAGATTTTTTATGAAGATGTACAGGTAGGCAGTGAAGTAACGACACTTGAAAAAATAGCAACCACCAGGATGCTGGTGCAGTATGCCGGCGCGTCGGGCGATTTCAATCCGCTTCATTACGAGGAGGATTTCGCCAAGAACCTGGGCGTGGGCAGACCTATAGTACACGGCCTGCTTAAGAGGGCATGGCTGGTGAACCTGATGACCGACTGGATGGGCCAGGAAGGGACACTTAAGCGGCTATCATGTAGATATCGTGGCATGGATTATCCGCGCAAGATGAAATCCTTCGAGGATCCGGTAGATGGCGATACCTGGTATTGCAAGGGCAAGGTCACCAAGAAGAATGACGCAGACCACACAGTGGAATGCGAGATCTGGGTCGAGAACAGCAAGGGTGAGAAGAATACCACCGGCGCTGCGACCGTGATGCTGCCGTCCAAGGCGAAATAATCTCGCAACGTTAAAAAACGCGAAATTGAACATCGCCGGCTGAATATCGATATCGAATCGCAGCCGGCGATGTTCCGTAATTAGCAGGCATATCGTATCGTTCAAGAGAGGGCAAAATGGCTGAATTCGTTTTGACCGAAGCGCTGAAGAAGATGATCGGTAAGGAAGAGCCTCTCCTTATATATAAGGTAGAGGAGGGCGCCATCCAGAGGTATGCCCAGGCGGTGGGCGACTCAAATCCCATGCACAGTGATGTGGAGTATGCTGCACAAAGCCCTTTCGGACGGCTTAAATCGCCGCCCGGCTTCGTCGGTTGGCCGGTGACCAGCGGGTTTGACATGTTCCAGTTTGTCGAGAAGCTCATCGCTGCGGGCGCCCCGAGGGGCAACCTGGACGGCGGCATGGAATACGAGTTTTTGTCCCCTATAGGGGCAGGCGATATTCTGGCTGCGCGTATCAGGATTGCCAGTATCGTGGGAAAGGAAACAAAGCTGGGCCCAACCATGTCGACCACGGTCGAGATCACATACACTAACCAGCGCGGGGCCGTGGCTCTGAAAGCTCGCCACACCTTTCTCAGTTTCTGACGGAAATACGCAGTTTTACGTAGTAACATTTCCGGCGTCCTCGTCTTATAATAGTTAAGGTGAATAAATATGATTAATATCGTGCTCGCATATGTCATCTCCGCTATCGAAAGTTACCTGTTGGGATGCATACCATCGGCCTATCTGGTGGGCAGATCATTCAAAGGCGTTGATATACGCCAGATCGGCAGCCGCAATATGGGCGCTATGAATACCTTCTATGCCATCGGGTTCTGGCCCGGCATGCTGGTACTGGCTACCGATATCTGCAAGGCCATGCTGGCCCTCACATTAAGCTATTTCATAACCATATGGCTACAGGTCCCGCCCAACGTGGTCGTCCCGGTAGAGATGGTCGCCGGCATCGCAGTCATTGCCGGGCATAATTTTCCGGTCTTCCTCAAGTTTAAGGGTGGAAAAGGCGGCGCCACCGCCATCGGTGTACTGGCCTTCCTGTTGGCCTGGATCAACTGGGTGGATATCGGCTCCATCAAGTTGCCCATACCCCTGGGAGACCTGATCTATCTGGGCTCGTTTCTCATTCTGCTGGCTATTACACGCTGGCCGACCGTTTCCTATGCTGTATCCTATATAGCATTTTGGGTGATCGCCTGGTTCGTATACAAAGATACGGCGCTCTTCATCTATTCCATCTTTATCAGCGCTGTGCCCATACTCATGTACATACCACGTATCAAGGAGATCTGGAACAAGTCGGGCGGGAACGCCAAGCGGGCCATTTTTAGGACCAATTTGAAAGATAGGATGTAAACCGTCTCTCAACGGGAAAACGGGTGGCCTTCGCGGCGGAAGTCCGGCAGGTAATGATCGGCGGAGTCCAGCTGCTGCAGCCATCCATTATCCAGGCCAAGATTGTTCATGATATCCACGACTTCGCGGTACTCATCTGCCGTTATTCTCCTCGCCAGCAGCGGCTCATCAGGAGCATGATGGCAGGGATAATACTGCGCCATGATACTCAGTGTGACGTCCCGCGATAGAGTCGCGGCCACCCACTTCAATGAGTCCTCGCTTCCCGCCAGCCTGTTGGGCAGAATAAGGTGCCTTAATATCATTCCTCTTTGTGCGATGCCGTTATCGTCCGTTATCAGATTTCCGACCTGTCGGTACATCTCCGCTATGGCTGGACGGCTGTATCCGACATATTTACGGGCATCGGAGAATCTCTTTGCCCATTTATCGGAAGCGTATTTGATATCGGGGAGATAGATATCGACTATGCCGTCCAGCAAGGACAGGGTCTTTAAGGAGTCGTATGCGTTGGTGTTGTATACGATGGGGATATTGAGTCCCAGCGGCACCGCCTGACAGATCGCTTCCACAACCTGCGGCACGTAATGAGTGGGGGAGACCAAATTGATGTTATGGCAGTGCAATTCCTCCTGCAGGTAAAGCATCATCTGCGCCAAGCCGCGGCTGTCAACCTGTTCATAAGGGCCGTGTCCCTGGCTGATCTGGCTATTCTGACAGTAAACGCACCTCAGGTTGCAGCCGCTGAAAAATATCGTTCCGGAGCCCCCTGCCCCTGAGAGAACCGGTTCCTCTCCATGATGGGCGCAGTGGTTGGCCACCGACACCAGCCTGCCGGATTTGCAGTAGCCGTCATTGTCTTCAAGACGATTTACGCCGCATGAACGTGGACAAATATCGCACGCGCCCAGGCGTTTAATTAGACTTTCGGCCCTCTTCTGCAGTTCACCTGATGCATAAAGCGACTGGTACCTGCGTTTTAATACAGCGCGATCGTTTTTCATGGCAAATCGGGCTATTTGATTGTAGCCTAAAAGGGTGTCTTTATCGAGTTTGTTGTTGTTGATTCCAAGTTAATAACTGTGTATCATTATCTACGGTTTTCATTTTCCAGAAGGAGCAATTCAACCATAATGAATCATCCGGGGGAGAGGTTATATGGCTAAGTACATAATTGCCCATGACGTCGGAACCAGCAACAGCAAGGCGGTGCTTGTGGATGTGGAAGGGAAAGTACACGGCAGAGTTGTCAGCCCGTATGATATTAAGTATCCCAAACCCGGCTGGGCTGAACAGGATCCGGAAGACTGGTGGAAAGCCATGACCACCTCAACCAAACAGCTCATAGCCGAGACCGGCGTATCCCCGTCGGATATATTATGCGTGGTCAATGCCTCACAGTTGATAGGCATAGTACCCATGGACGATGCGGGTGTTGCGCTCAGGCCCGGCATCATCTGGCTGGACAGCAGGGCACCGGAAGAGGCAAGGTGGGTAATGAACAAATTCCTCGGCCCCACTGTCTTTACCGCCATAGCCGGCGCGTCCATCACGGGTAAGGACGGGATTCCCAAGCTCCTGTGGCTGAAGAAGAACGAGCCCGACGTGTATAAAAGGATGAAGTATTTCCTGGATGTAAGCGGCTACCTCAACTACCGCTGCACGGGCGAAATGCTGATGACCTGGAGCAACGCCTCAGCCTTCGGGCTGGACCTCAAGAAAAAGACCTGGCTGGAAGCCATTTTTAAATACGTCGGTTTCGATACTAAGAAGCTGGCCCCCCTTTGCCGCTCGACGGATAAGATTGGAGAGTTGACCAAAGAGGCTGCCGAGCTGATGGGTTTGCTGCCGGGGACACCCGTTATGGGTGGTACCGGCGACATTCAATCTGCGGCAGTGGGTTCCGGCGCTATGGGTGAAGGTGACGGGCATATCAGCATGGGTACTTCGGCCTGGGTAGGTGTGGTAACGCGTAAGACGCCCACCGGCAAGAGTGGCGTCGTCAGCACGCAGTCCGCCGATCCCGGCAAGACCCTCCTGCTGGGGCAGATGGAGCTGGCCGGAGGCTGCCTCAGGTGGTTGGGAGATGAGATGTGCAGGCTGGAAAAGGCCGATCCCTCGATGTCTAATATCTTCGGTTTCATGGACAGCAAGGTGGAACAGGTACCGGCCGGATCCGATTACCTTATATTTATGCCATGGATGTACGGTGAGAGAGCGCCGGTGGCCGATGCCTTTATCCGCTCCGGCTTCGTTAACCTGGTCCCGGAGCACACGCGTGAGCATATGATCAAGGCTGTTTACGAGGGCGTGGCCTATAACCTGAGGTGGATAATCGAGGTGATCGAGAAGCAGTTCAAATTCCCTCTCCCGTCATTGCGTGTCATCGGGGGAGGAGCACTCGGACATCCCTGGATGCAGATCCTGGCGGATGTGACCGGCAAGAGGATCGAGCCCGTGCGCAACCCCCAGGAAGCCGGGGCCGTCGGTGCGGCCATGACCGCGGCGGTGGGGCTGGGAATATACAAGGATTTTGAGAGCCTGAAGGATATTGTATCCTCAGATATCGTATTTGAGCCGCGGGACGCCAACCGCGAGATATATGATTTCCTCTATATGCGCTACAAGGAGCTTTACACGGATCTTAAGGACTTTTACACAAGGATAAATAAGGATCGTTGCGAAGAGGTATAAGGGGGAGGACGAAATGAACAGGGAAGATATGCTGAGCCAACCGCTGGCACTGCCGGACGGGATAGATTACGACGACTATATCATCGGCACTTATGTTGTGAACTATCCCGCAATATTTCCCATGCACAAGCTGGCGCCTTTCCTGGCTGTCGAGCAGAGCACAGGCACCTGGGTGCCTGTGCCGGGCGAGACCCCTGAGGTGCGCCGGAATCACGTAGCCAAGGTGATCGGGGTTTACGAGGTACCCGACTACGAGTTCGGCTTGCCGCCCGGTCTACAGGACAGGAACTGGTTTGTCCAGATGGCTTTCCCCTTCGTGAACATCGGCTCGCAGATTCCCATGATGCTCACCGCCGTGGTGGGCAATATATCCATGGGCGGCCAGATCAAGCTGGTCGACGTCAGATTCCCCAAGAAATATGTGGCAGGCTTCAAGGGGCCCAAGTTCGGTATCGAAGGCGTTCGCAAACTGCTGGGCGTCAAGAAGCGCCCGTTGCTCAACAATATGATCAAGCCCTGTACGGGCTATCCGCTGGAGGTAGGGGCCAAGCTCTTCAAGCTGGCGGCGATGGGTGGATGCGACATCATTAAAGACGATGAGCTGATCGCCGACGCCTCGTTCAACTCCATGGCCGGCCGTGTCAAACGCTATATGCAGATAGAGAAGCAGGTTTTCGAGCAGACGGGTGAGCACACCCTTTACACTGTGAATGTTTCCGATAGCGTCCCCAAGGTCTTCGAGAATGCCAGGAGGGCGGTGGAGCTGGGCGCCAATGCCATCATGTTAAATTACGTGGCCGTCGGACTGACCGTCCTTCAGGCCCTCGCGGAGGACCCCAAGGTCAATGTGCCTATCCTGGGCCATATGGACGTCGCCGGCGCCCTTTATATGTCGCCGCTGCACGGCATCAGCTCGCATATGGTACTGGGCAAATTCCCGCGGCTGGCCGGCGCGGACATCGTGGTCATCCCCGCCCCCTACGGGAAGGCGCCCGTCATCGTGGATAAATTCGAGCTGATGGCCAGGAACCTAACATACCCGCTGTACCAGTTGAAGCCTACCTGGCCCATGGCATCCGGCGGTATAACCCCCACCATGGTACCCAAGGTCATGCAGGACCTGGGCAACGACATCGTAATAGGCTCGGGTGG